>JBAPXO010000826.1:0-1969 GCA_049284255.1 Solirubrobacteraceae bacterium
GCGCATGGCGGGTCGCCTTCAGTAGCGTTCGGTCCGGGCGTAGCCGAAGAACCCGCGGCGCTTGATGAGCTCGGCCACCGCCGGCGGGACCATGCCCTCCCAGGAGTCGTCGCCCGCCGCGATTCGGCGCAGCACGTCGCGGCTGAAGATCGACAGGAACTCGGGCCGGTAGTTATCGAGGTGGACGAAGCTGCCCCGGCCGGCCAGGTAGTCGTAGAGCGGCTGGAGCTCGGACCCGACCTGGATGTCGTCGACGGTCTTCAGCTCGTCCGCGGGGGAGGGCTGCAGCGGGTAGACGTAGAGCTTGAGGTCGTTCTTGAACAGCCGTCCGAAGCTCTCGAGGATCCCGCCCGGGAGCTGGGCGTGGTTCTTCTCGTCGAACAGGTCGATCAGGCTCGGCACCCCCATCACGATGCCGATCCGCTCGCTCGTCCGCTCGGCGATGTAGGCGGCCAGCCGGAAGTAGTCGAAGTAGTTGGTGATCAGCACGGTCATCCCGCACGCCGCGAGCAGTTCCGCGCGGGCCAGGAAGTCGCGCCGGTCCACGTCGGTGGCCCCGCCCGCGAGCAGGTTGCGCATCGTGATCTCGGTGAGCGCCAGCACCGGCTTGCCCGCCACGGCCGGGTCTTCCTCGAACCGGGTCTTGGCCGTCTCGAGCATGTCGACATTCACATGCGTAGGCGGTCGGAAGCTGCCCCGTTCCACCAGCACCGCCTTCTTGCGCAGCGCCTCGCTCGGCTGCAGCACCTCGCGGTCGGGGCCGAACATCGCCACCCCGCTGAGCCCGACCTGCACGAGCTTCAGCGCCATCAGCCGGTTGTCCACCTTCCGGAACTCGATGCCGCGGAACTGGATCATGTCGATCTCGATGCGCCCGGTGGTCAGCCGGTCCAGCAGGCTCTCGATGAGCTTGTCCGGCTCGTGGTGGTGGAAGAACGCCCCGTACAGCAGGTTCACCCCCACGATCCCGAGCGCCTCCTGCTGCGCGAACGCCTCGATGTCGAGCATCCGCACGTGCATCACGATCTGGCTGGGCTCGTCGTGCGGCTGGGCCTGGAACTTCACGCCCATCCAGCCATGGCACTCGTTGCCGCCCCTGTAGCTGCGGGCCACGACCGTGTCGGCGAACGCGAAGAAGCAGTTGTCGTCACCGCGCTCGTCGTCGAGCCGGTCGACGTTGAGCTGGAACTCCTTGTCGAGCATGCCCTGGAGCCGCCCGGCGGATACGTACCGGTCGGCCTTGCCGTAGACCGCGTCGCTGACGGCCATGTCGTACGCGGAGATCGACTTGGCGATGGTGCCCGCGGCGCCGCCCACCCGGAAGAACCACCGCGAGACCTCCTGGCCGGCGCCGATCTCGGCGATCGTCCCGTACCAGCGGGGATCGAGGTTGATGCGCAGCGACTTCTGATGCGTGTCGGATTCATGAGTGCCGGCGATGAGCTCGGTCATCCGTCCTCCTGCCTGCCGACCTGCACCGTTGCTGCCGCCTGCCATCCTCATCCATGGCAGCGGGCCGGCACCAGCTTTCGGGGCTGAATTTGTGGTTATCTCGCCGGCCTGCCGCGGCTTTTCACCCCGCCGGGACGCCGCAGGCGAGCACCAGCACGTCGCGCGGGCCGAGCACCGCCCGCGGACCCACTACGGCCGAGGTCAGCCGGTCGAGGCAGGCCGAGCCCAGTTCGACGTCGACTGGCTGGTCCAGGTGGCTGATCACGAAGAGGTACTCGCCGCGCTGCACAGCCTCCACGCCGCGGGGCAGGTCGCTGCGCAGCGTGAGGCCGGCCTGATGGCCCGCGCGGTGGACCAGGCGGCTGAGGGTCGCCCGGTCCGGCAGCGTACCCAGGTAGAAGGCCTCACCCTGGCCGTGCGTGTGCCGCGTCGCCGCTGCCTCGCCGGCCAGGTGGCCCTCGGTGAAGGTCAGCAGGGGGGTCGCCCCGTGAAGGTCGATGACGTCCTGCCAGAGGCG
>JBAPXO010000827.1:0-3432 GCA_049284255.1 Solirubrobacteraceae bacterium
CCAGGTAGCCGTTCTCCGCGAGCAGCGCCCCGAACTCGCGCAGCTTGTTCCACCACCGCGTGAGGAACCAGTAGTCGCAGTAGAACTTGTGCTCCTCGACATAGGGGAACACCGTCCGCGACAGCCCCAGCAGGTCGTTCCAGGGGCCCCGGATCTCCTCGGCCAGCAAGCTGCCGTACTCCTGCGCCAACCGATCGCGCTCGCGCTCGATCTCCTCGGTGGGGCGCTCGATCTGGGTTCCGGCCCGCAGCGCGCTGACATGGCCGATCAGCGACGCGTAGGGAATGCTCGGGTCGTCGAGCCAGCTGCGGTAGTAATGCGTCAGGCCATCGCCGGTGGCCATGTTGAACCACGGATCCTTGACCTTCTCCAGCTCGGTCAGCCACGCGCGACCGGCCTCAGTTTGGGCCAGCTCGGAATCGATCTCCGCCGGCGTGTGCCCCTCGACGAAGGCGCCGTCGACGCCAGTGTCGAGCGCCAGCTGCGCCAGCCGCCGCAGCTCGGCATCGGGCCGGAACAGGAGCACGTCGATCCCGGCGACCATCTGGGCGATGTGCTGGTCTGGGATATCGGGCAGGTTGGCCTTGCACAGCTCGGCGAACGTCGCGTAAGCCCCGTAACCCAGCAGCAGGAACTCGAAGTGGTGCTGCCACATCAAATCGCCCATCCGCAGACAGCGGTCGTAGGCGTTCAGGACTTCGTAGAAGGCGGTGTTGCGGTCCTCGGAGAACGCCACCTCGTCGGGCTCGTACTCGGGCAGCCCGGGGACCTGAAGTTCCCCGAGCTCGGCGATCAGGGCCTCCATCTTGGTGCGCCACTTGCCGTAGAGCTCGGTCCAGTTCTCGTAGTAGTAACCGGCGCGCTTCTGGAAGTAGCCGGCCCGCTCGGCGATCTTCTCGGGGTCGGTGACCGGGTTGCCCGAGATGTAGATGTAGCCGTTGACGGCGCGGTAGTCGATGCCCATCGCCGGCGGGACGGCGAACACGCGGTTCTGCCAGGACCCGACGGCCTGGTACGGCGAGTCGATGCAGATCACGTCAAACGCCGGCATCGGAATCGGGAAGTGCATCGAATTCCAGAACCAGAAGCGGTTCTCATCCGATTCCCGCCGCCGCTCATCGAACAGCGCGTAGTAGGGATACATCTCCTCCCAGCCCTCGCAGCCCGGCGGGGTCTGGATCGAGTACGGGCTCGGGAACGAGCCGAGCGCGGGATCCGTGATGCTCATTCGAAACCTCCCTCGCGATCCGGGCTGCCTGACGCCGCGGCATCACCCTCGCGTCCTTATACGTCACGGACTCCGCCTAAGTCAACAGCCTTGCCTCTGAGCGCACTCCGGCTTGCGCGCGGGCGCTGGATCTGGGAAGGCCCAAGAAAGCCCGAATAGGATCGCCCGCCACCCCCCGATCCGTTGAGGAGGATGCGATGACCAGGCTCGTGTTGGTGCACGGAGCATTCGCGGGCGCATGGTGCTGGGAGCCCGTGATCCCGGGGCTGCGGTCAGCCGGGTACGACGTCGAGGCCATCGACCTGCCCGGCGCGGGCGCGGACCCGACACCACTCGCGAAGGTCACGCTGGATGCCTACGCGGAGCGGATCTGTGACGTTCTGGAAAGGAACGAGCCCGCGGTGCTGGTCGGACACAGCATGGGGGGGATGGCGATCACCCAAGCCGCCGCCCGCTGCCCGCAGCACATCGCCGCCCTCATCTACGTCTCGGCGTTCATGCCCGAGCCCGGGCAGAGCCTGCTGGACCTGACCGCCCTGCCCGAGGCCGCCGATGACCAGGTGCAGGCGAATCTGGTCGTCGACGGCGACCCGCCGATCGCCACGATGCCGGCCGCCGCCGCCCCGGTGGCGCTGTGCCACTGCGCGACCCCAGAGCAGGCGGCGTGGGTGGTCGGGCGCCTGGGGCCCCAACCGGTGGCCGCGTTCGCGGCGCCGTTGAAAGCCGGAGGTCGGCCTGAGGACTTCGCCGGGCTGCCCCGTGCCTACGTCGCCTGTCTTGCGGATCGCGCGATTCCACCCGCCATGCAACGCCGCATGTACCAGGCTGCGGGGTGCGATCCGGTGATCGAGATCGACGCCGATCACTTCCCGTTTGTCTCGCGCACCGAGGAGCTGGTGGCAGCGCTTGACCGGATCGCCCGGGGGTTCGCGTCCGCGTGAGCATGGAGCAGCGCTGATCGACAAGAACGCCTGCACCGGATGGCTGGCCCGGCCTTCAGCCCGGCGTTAGCGTCCGAATTTCCGAATCGTGACGCTGGGTTGCAGCGGTCTCTGCAACGAGAACAGGAGTGCGGATGGGCGAGGTTGAGCTGCTGGCCCTGTACTGGACCATCGCCGGTCCGGCGGACGTGCACGTGGGACGCGAGTGGAGCACGTTTGACTGGCGCGACCGCTGCGCCGAGGCCGCCCGCGTCGGTTTTCGTGGGCTCGGGCTCTGGCATGCCGACATCGAGCACCAACTCGAGACCCGCTCCCTGGCCGAGATGAAGCGGATCTTCGACGACTCCGGTCTCGCCTATCTCCAGGTTGAGTTCCTGGCCGACTTCTTCGCCGAGCCGGGCACACCGCTGCGCGCCGAATCCGATCAGCGCCGGCGGCTGCTGTTCGAGACCGCGGCCGCGTTCGGCGCCCACCACATCAAGGTCGGCAACATCCCGGGAACTCCGTGCGAGCTGGGGAGGTTGACTCAGGAGTTCGCCGCGCTCTGCGATGAGGCGGCGAGCCACACCGACGCCACGGTCGTCTACGAGTTCATGCCCTTCGACGTGAACGTCAACACGCTGGACGCTGCCCTGACCCTGGTGCAGGACGCGGATCGGGACAACGGCGGGCTGGCGATCGACACTTGGCACATGGCAAAGCTGGGCATCGCCCCCCAGGAACTGCGCCGGATCCCGCCCCAATATTTTTCCTGGGTCGAGCTGTCAGACGGCCGCGCTCAGAACATGGACGACCTCGTCGATGAGACCGTCAACCACCGCCGGCTGCCCGGTGAGGGCGACTTTGACATTCCGGCGTACGTGGAGGCCTGCCGCGAGGTGGGATACGACCAGCCGTGGGGCGTGGAGGTCCTGTCGGCCGAGCTGCGCAGCCTGCCAATCGAGGAGGAGTTCGACCGCGCATACGAGACGACCGCCGCGCAATTCGAGCGCGGGGCCGTGTGAGAGGAGAGTCCTTGTGCAGACAAGCGAGAACCTGACCGAGCTCGATGACGACCGCCTGGTCTGGGTCTACGCCCAGATGCTGCGAATCCGGGAATTCGAGGAACGCGTCAAGCGGACGTTCGAGGAGCACCCCGGGGTGATCCGCGGACACACCCACCTGGCCGATGGCGCCGAGGCGTCGATCGTTGGCTCACTGGCCACGCTGCGCGACGGCGACCAGCTCATGTGCACCTATCGCTGCCATGGTTATCCGCTCGCG
>JBAPXO010000828.1:0-3183 GCA_049284255.1 Solirubrobacteraceae bacterium
GCGCAGACCCTTAGGCGGACATCGGAAGGCGACCGCTCGGTTGCGGAGGAGGTGCCCGCCAGGAGTTGGGGCGGACAGCCGCCGAAGCGGGGTCAGGCAGCCGTGCCGGCCACCACGGAGGTCGACCAGTCGATCACCGAGGTCGGCTTGACGACGTGTTTGTTCATCCCAAGCTCCTTGGGCTCCAGCCCGAGAGCGAGGCCGACGAGCTGGGGCAGGTGAAGCACCGGCATGCCGAGCTCGCGGCCGACGACCTTGGAGGCTGAGGGCTGCTGCAGGTCAAGGTTGAGGTGACACAGCGGGCAGGGCACGACCAGGCAGTCGGCCTCGGCATCGATGGCATCTCCGAGGTGCCGCCCCGCCATCGACAGCGAAGCGTGCTTGTTCATGGTGATGATCGGAAAGCCACAGCACTTGTAGACGCCCGCGTAATCGATCACGGTTCCGCCGAGAGCCTCGATCACCATGTGCATGTACCGGTCCCGGGGATGCTCCTCGTCGACGCCGAGGCGATCGACCGGTCGCACGATGTAGCAGCCGTAGAACGGTCCGACCTTCAGGTCGGTGAGGGGACGCTTGACCTTGGCCTTGAGGTTCTCGAGCCCGATCTCCTCGACGAGCAGCCACAGCAGGTTCTTGTTGTTCAGGCCCTTGGTATATGTGAGGCCCTCGTCCGAGAGGTTCTGGTTGATCTGCTCCCGGTAGTCGGTGTTGGCGTCGAGACGCTCCTGACACTCGGACTGGGCGCCCTGGCAGGTCGAGCAGATGTTCATCATCAGCTCGCCGTCGGTCTTCTGGGCGAGCGCGAATGTGCGCGCGTTGAGAGTGTCGGCCAGCTCCTGGTTGTGCTCGGCGATCACGCCGGCGCCGCAGCAGGCGGCGCGGTCGAGCTCGATCAGCTCGATGTCGAGCAGCGGCGCGACCTTCGCCATCGAACCGTGAAGCTCCGGCGTGAACCCACGGCTCACGCATCCCGGCCAGTAGGCGACCTTCATGACGACTCGCTTTCGCTCGAGGCGGACTCGGATTCCTCTCCTGGCCCCGGGAAGGTGGGCGACTTGTCAGGCGGCGGCCCGGTGGGCGCTTCCGGGTCGCCGGCCGGCGCCGAAGGCTTGGGGTCCTCCGAGGTCTCGTCGGAGTCGGGCGTCGAGGGCTCGGCGGGGGGCTGACGCTCCTCCACTCCCGAGGTGTCGCCCTCGGGTTCGTCCTCGTACCCGCTGACGTACAGGTTGAGCTCGACGCGCTGGTCGCGGCCCTCGACCTCGTCGTAGATGTGGCTGAGCGAGTTCAGGTCTCCCTTGCCCAGCTTGTGGCCGAACATGGCGATCTTGGGGCTGACCTTGCCGCGTACGACAGCGGTGACGATGTTGCCGACCGAGGACAGCAGCTCCTTGCCGGCGGCCGGATGGAATTTGCCAAACCACGAGTTGCCGCCATAGCTGCGCGGCAGCAGCTCGGCCTCGTTGAGCAACCCGTAGTCGCGCACCAAGGTCACGAAGGCGTCCTCGTGGCGGTGGCCGTTGTTGCGGTCGACGATCTTCTCGTCGGATCCGGCCCGGCGGCGCAGGCGCATGATCTGGCTCATCGGGTCCACGCCCTTGGGGCAGGCATCGATGCAGTTGAAGCAGTGAGTGCAGTCGTAAATGCCGTGCTCGTCCTGGGAGAGGTCGTTGAGCCGGTCGTAATGCTCGGCGTCCCGGGGATCGCCGACGAAGCGGTAGGCCTTGGCGAGGGCGGCCGGACCGACGAACAACGGGTCGATCTCCATCGACAGGCAGTCCGAGACGCACGCGCCGCACTGGATGCACGCCATCGTCTGGGTGACGTCGACCATGTTCTCGTGGGGCACGATGTACTCGCGCTCGGGCACCGGCTCCTTGTTGATCAGGTACGGGGTGACCCGCTGGATCTTCTTCCAGTGCACGGCGTCCATCTCGACGATCAGGTCGCGGATGACCGGCATGTTGCCCATCGGCTCGACCTCGATGACGCCGGCTGGCGTGGTGTCCCCGGCACCCGCGCCCGAACCGTCGCCCGTGCCCTCGCCCTCGGCCGGGTTCCAGCCCGTGCCGTGGACGCGTGCGGCGGCCTCCTCGAGGTGGGTGTTGCAGGCCAGCCCCGGCTTGCCGTTCATGCGGACCCCGCAGGACCCGCAGATCGCCTGCTGACACGAGCAGCGGATCCCGACCGAGCCATCGACCTCGTCCTTGACCTTGAGAATGGCGTCGAGCACCGAGTTGCGCTCGCCGAGGTCCACCGTGTGCTCGTCCCAGTAGGCGGCCTCACCGGACTTGGGATCGAAGCGGCGGATTTTCAGCAGATACTCGGGCATGAGGGCTAGTACGTCCTTTCCTGGGGCTCCCACTTGGTGATCGTCACCGGGGAGTAGCTGACCTCGGGAACGTCTGAGCCATTGACGGAGATGTCGATGTGCTTGAGCCACTCGTCGTCGTTGCGCTCGGCGAAGTCGGTGCGGAACTGTGCGCCGCGTGACTCCTTACGCTCCTCGGCCCCGACCACGATCGCCTCGGCGCAGTCGAGCATGTAGCCGAGCTCGATCGCCCCGATCACGTCCTGGTTGAAGATGCTGCCGCGATCGTCGATGTTCGCCTTGGGCGCCTCCTCCTTGAGGCGGCGGATGACCTCGTGCGCCTCGCGCAGTCCCTCGGCGTCGCGGAACACGGCCACGTACTGGTTCATCGTCTCGCCGAGCTCGTCCTTGATCGCCGCCACGCGCCGGCCGCCCTCAGGGCGGTTGATGATCGCGTTGATGTTGCGCTCGGTGTCGGTAACCCGGGTGCCGGGAGTCGCCGGCATCGGCAAATGCAAGGCCTGGCCGGCGGCGTGCTCGCCGGAGCGGCGGCCGAAGATCAGCGTGTCGAGCAGCGAATTGGCGCCCAGGCGGTTGCCGCCGTGGACCGAGACGCAGGCCACCTCGCCGGCGGCATACAGACCCTCGACCGTCGTCCGACCCTCGACGTCGGTCTTGACCCCGCCCATGATGTAGTGCTGGCCGGGATGGATGTGGATCGGCTCGCGGGTGATGTCGACCCCCGCGAAGTCCCGCCCGATATTCACGATTTCCCTCAGCGCCTCGAGCGTGCGGCGGCGCGGGACCTTGGTGATGTCCAGCGCGACCGTGCCGTCGGGGAAGCCTCGGCCCTCGTTGATCTCGGTCTGCTC
>JBAPXO010000829.1:0-6819 GCA_049284255.1 Solirubrobacteraceae bacterium
TGATCGTTGGGCCGCCGGTGAGTGCGGAATCTCGGACGGCGCGGGGTGGTCACGGGATTTCGACCCCACCGAGCATCTCTCGGTCAAGGAGGCCCGGCGTCTCGATCGCTTCTCGCAGTTCGCCGTCGTGGCCGCCGGCGAGGCTGTCGAGCAGGCGGGGTGGGACGGGGAGCCACCCTATGACCCGCTGGACGTCGGCTGCGTGATCGCGACCGGCATCGGCGGCCAGTACACCGTCGAGACTCAGCTCGACGTGCTCCGCGAGAAGGGGCCCAAGCTGGTCTCCCCGCTTGGCATCCCCCAGTACATGCCCAACGCCGCCACGGCCGCGGTGACCATGAAGCACTCGCTGCGCGGGCAGAGCTTCGGCGTCGTTTCGGCGTGCGCCAGCGGCGCCCACGCCGTGGGCTCGGCACTACGAATGATCCAGTACGGCGATGCCGACGCCGTGGTGTGCGGCGGCTCCGAGGCCACGCTCACCAAGTTCGCCTTCGCCTCATTCACCGCGATGCAGGCCCTATCGCCGACCGGGATCTCGCGCCCCTTCGACCTCCGCCGCGACGGCTTCGTGATGGGGGAGGGGTCGGGCATTCTCGTGCTCGAGGAGGCCGGCGCTGCCCAGGCCCGCGGAGCGACCATCCTTGGGGAAGTTGCGGGCTACGGCTCGACCACCGACGCCCACCATCTGACCGCTCCCGAGCCCACCGGCGGTCCGGCCTCGCGGGCGATCGAGCTCGCGATTCGCGACGCCGGCGCCGAGCCGGCGGAGATCGACTACATCAACGCTCACGGGACGTCCACGCAGCTCAATGATGCCGCCGAGACGGCAGCCATCAAGCTCGCGCTCGGCGAGGAGGCCAAGCGGATCCCGGTGTCCTCGACCAAGTCGGCGATTGGACACCTGCTCGGCGCCGCCGGTGCCGTGGAGGCGGTGGCGACGATCCGCACCCTGATCACCGGCGTGATCGCCCCCACCCTCGGCTACGAGGTCCCCGATCCCGAGCTCGACCTTGACTACGTGCCCGGCGAGTCGCGCGCTCTGATCACCGGCAACGGGCATCCCCCGCTCGCCCTCTCGAACTCGTTCGCCTTCGGCGGCCACAACGTCGCCCTGGCGATGCGAGGAGCCGCCAAATGACCGCCACCGCACCGGAACGAGTCCCCGCTTCGCGGCTGTCGCCGATGCAGCGCCTCGAGGCTCTCTGCGATCCGGGCACGATCCGGGTCGTGCGCTCGCAGGTGCGGTCCTCGCGGCTTGGAGACCGAGCTGAGGCTGGCGACGGCGTCGTCGCCGCCACCGGAAGCGTCAACGGCCGTCCGATCGCCTGCTACGCCCAGGACGGCCGCTATCTCGGCGGTTCGCTGGGTGAGCGTCATGCCGACACGATCGTCCGCGTGCTTTCGCTCGCCCAACGCGCTCGGATCCCGGTCGTGAGCTTCGTGGAGTCCGGGGGAGCGCGGATGCAGGAGGGCACCGCGGCGCTGGCGGGCTACGGGCGGATCTTCCGCGAGACGGTCGCGCTCACCGGGGTGGTCCCGCAGATCTCGGTCGTCTCCGGCGCATCGGCCGGCGGCGGGGCCTACTCGCCGGCCCTCACCGACCTGATTGTGATGACCGAGGACGCGGCCATGTTCCTGACGGGGCCGGGTGTCGTCCGCGAGGCGCTGGGTGAGGAGATCGATGCCGCTCACCTGGGCGGCCCCCACGTCCACGCCCGAAACGGCGTCTGCCACCTGGTGGAGCCCGACGAGGCCAGCGCGGCGGTCCGGGTGCGTGAGCTGCTCTCCTACCTGCCGAGCTGCGCCGGGCAGGTGCCCCCCCGGGCGGGCGCGCTCGATCCTGTGGCCCCCGACCCGGCTGCGTTCGTCCCGCGCGAGCAGCGTCGCGCCTACGACGTGCGCGACGCCCTGAGCGCCATCATCGACCGCGACTCGATGCTTGAGCTGTGCCCCCGGTGGGCGCGCAACATGATGACCGCCCTGGCTCGGATCGACGGCCGGCCGGTGGGGATCGTGGCCAACCAGCCGCGCTACCTCGGCGGCGTGCTCGACGCCGAGGGCTCTGAGAAGGCAGCCCGGTTCGTCGGCTTCTGCAACTCCTTCGGAGTCCCGCTGATCGCCATCGTCGACACCCCCGGGTTCATGCCGGGCTCCCGGCAGGAGCGCGCAGGAGTGATCCGCCACGGTGCCTCGCTCGTGCGCGCCTTCGCGGCGGCACGGGTACCAAAGCTCACTGTCGTCTTGAGGAAATCGTACGGCGGGGCCTACATCACGATGAACTCGCGTGACCTGGGGGCGGACCTCGTCCTGGCCTGGCCCGACGCCGAGCTGGGGATCATGAGCGCTCGCGCGGCAGTGGGCATCGTCAACCGCCGCGAGCTGCGCGTGGCCCCCGACGCCACGGCCGAGCGCGACCGCCTGGCCGACGCCTACGCCCACGAGCATCTGCGCGCCGAGAGCGCGGCGGCCGAGGGCTTCGTTGACGAGATCGTCGATCCCGACCAGACCCGTGACCGCCTGGCCTGGGCGCTCCGGGCGTTCTCGGGCGACCAGGACGGCCGGGCGTGATCCTGGCGGGCAAGCGCCTGCTGATCACCGGCGTCATCACCAAGGATTCGATCGCCTTCCACGCCGCCGAGCAGGCGCAACGAGAGGGCGCGAGCGTGCTCTTGACGAGTTTCGGGCGAGTCCGGCGGATGACCGAGCGCGCCGCCCAGCGCCTTCCCGAACCGGTCGAGGTCCTCGAACTCGACGTCAACAAGCCCGACGACCTGGCGGCGCTCGCCGAAGGCGTGCGCGAGCGCTGGGACGGGCTCGACGGCGTTCTGCACGCGATCGCCTTCGCCCCGCCGGACGCGCTCGGTGGCGCGTTCATGACCACCCCGGCCGAGAGCGCCAAGCAGGCCTTCGAGACCAGCGCCTTCTCGCTGAAGTCGCTGTCGGCGGCCCTGGCGCCGCTGATGCCGCGCGGCTCCGGTGTGGTGGGGATGGACTTCGACGCCAGCGTCGCGTGGCCGATCTACGACTGGATGGGGGTTGCCAAGGCGGCCCTCGAATCCGTTTCCCGCTACCTGGCGCGCGACCTCGGTCCCGCGGGCGTTCGCGTCAACCTCGTCTCCGCGGGTCCGATCGGGACCGTCGCCGCTCAGGGGATCCCCGGCTTCGAGCAGCTCGCCGAGCTCTGGCAACGTCAGGCGCCCCTGGGCTGGGACGTGAGCGATCCCGTGCCCGTGGCCCGGACCATCTGCTGGCTGCTGTCGGACTATGCCCAGGGCATCAGCGGCGAGATCGTCCATGTCGACGGCGGCTTTCACGCCGTCGGCGCCCCGACGGTCGCTTAGCGGCCCTCAGGGCTTAGCCGCCCTCAGCGGAACAGGTCCTGGGCTTCCGGGCGGATGAGGGCGCCCGCGCCCGGCCCGTCGCGCTCGGTCACCCAGCGTCCGGCGCCTGAGACGAGGACGGCCGGCTGCCCGGCGTCCTTGGTGCGCGCCAGGTCGGCGGCCGACGCGAGCTCATCGGCGACCGCGATCCAGGTCGCCTTGAGCTCGCGACCGCGGGCGTCGTGGGCGCCACGCCAGTCCTCCAGCGCCATCAGGCCGGCGCACCCGATGGCCACGTCGCACTGGCCGTTTCGCCAGGCGCGCCCGAACGAGTCGGTGACCAGCACCCCCGGCGCCGCCCCTCGCAGCTCGCGCAGGCGACCGCGGATCCGGCGTGCCGAGGCGTCGGGGTCCTCGGGGAGAAGGACCACCGTGTCGTCGTCGTAGGAGTTGGAGGCGTCGACGCCGGCGTTGGCGCATACGAACCCGTGGCGGGTGACGCTGATCAATATGCCGTTGACCGCTCGGCGGACCTCGCGCGTCTCGTCAAGCACGACCTGGACGTGACGGGGATCCTTGCCGAGCTCGGCGGCCAGGGATCGGGCGCGCCCTCCCGGCGAGACCTCGGAGAGCCGGCGCAGTCGCCCCTCGGCCTTGGAGATGAGCTTGTGAGCGACGACGACGACGTCGGTGGCGGCGGGGGCTCCCTCCGGCATCGCCTCGGCGATCAGGGCGCCGGGGTCGTCTCCGGGCCGCGCCTCCGGCAGGCCCTCGAGCGCGCGCGCGGTGATCACCGACGCCGCCTCAGCTCTGGCTGCGCGACAGCTGGCGAAGCATTCCGCGCGTGTGCGCGGCCCCACCCCGGGTCCTCTGGAGCATCTCCTCGACGGCGGTGAGGTCCTCGGGAGTGTCGATGTCGAGGGCCAGCGAGGCGACGTTGACGGTCTCGGCGCTCACGCCCTCCGCGGCGGCCTCCCGCGTGTGACGGGCATGGCTGTCGGGCCCGAACGACGGCGCCAGCGCGTCGGGCGGAGAGAGCACGAGGGCGTTGGTGCCGGTGCCGTGACGGTCGGGGACGATCAGCACGGCGGGTCCGGTTGCCGGCCTGCCCACCAGGTCGTCGAGCTCTTCCGGGTCGAGCAACGGGCAATCCCCCGGCACGAGTGCGACACGTTGCGCCCCGAGCTCGAGCGCTCTGGCCACGCCACGCTGGGCGGCGTCGTTGTGACCGTTGTCGGCGCCGTCGAGCACCATCGCGCCGTAGCCGGCAGCGATCCGCTGGGCGCCGTGATCGGCCGATACCACGAGCACCTGGTCGACGCCCTTGGCGCGGCGCAGGGCAACGAGGACGTCTGAGAACATCGCCTGGGCGAGGGCCTGCCGGGGGCTGGGATCGAGCGCCTGGACGAGGCGCTGCTTGGCCTGGTCAAAGCTCTTGATGGGAAGGACGGCGAGGGTGGCCACGGGCTGCTCGTAAGCTAGCGGGGGGGCCGACCGGACAGTCCTACGGCAAACTCCAGCGTCTGGTGCGCTAGGCGTCGGCGCCCCTCGGCTCCCTCCATCAGCACTTCGGTCTCGAGTGTGGTGACGGCCTCGGCGGGCTCGTCGGCGACCAGCCCGTCGATCAGGCCCGCGTAGATCGCGGCGATCCCATCACTGGAGGTCGGCCGGCCAGTCCAGCGCATGAACGCCTCGGTCGGTCCCTTGATCACAGCCCCGCGGACCAGGGGGCTGACCGCCACCACGGGCGCCGGGCTATCGACGAGCGCCTGGCGCATGCCCGGCAGGGCGAGGATCGGCCCGATCGAAAGGATTGGGTTGGAGGGGCCGATGACTATCGCCCTGGCGGTGGCCACGGCCTCCAGGACCTCGGGGGCCGGAGGTGCGGCGCGCGCGTGGCGGAATTCGACATCCTGCACCGGCCCGGCGCCGCGGTGCTTGATCAGGAATTCTTGGACCGTCCACCACTGGTCGTCGGCCTGGACCCTGGTGCGCACCGGCCGGTCGCTCATCGGGAGCACCCGCGCGGTGATTCCGAGCGCGCTCGTCAGACTTGCCTGCGCCTCGGTCAGCCGCCGGCCGTCATCGAGAGCCCGGGCACGCTCCAGCCCGATTGCCAGGTCGCGGTCTCCGAGGTTGAACCACACCTCGACGCCGAGGTCGCGTAGGCCCTGCATGACCGCGAAGGTGTCGCCGTCCAGCCCCCAGCCGCGCTCGTCGATTGAGTCGGCCAGCCAGAAGCTCACGAGATCGGGATCGGGGGAGACATACGCTCCGTAGATCTCGATGTCATCGCCGGTATTGGCCACGACCGTGAGATCGCTGGCGCCGACGACGTCCAGCATCCCCCGGGCCAGCTTGGCTCCGCCGGTACCGCCGGCGAGGACGACGACCGGTCCGCCTGAGATCACCGGTCCAGGCCGGTGATCTTGATCCCCGCCTTGACCTTGTTGCGGACGTTGATCGAGATCAGCAGAGGCGTGAGCTGCTCGACGATGCGCGCCATCTCAAGAGGCCCACAGTCGACGCTGCGCAGACCCTCGATCTGCTCGACGAGCTCGGCCACCCGGGCCTTGTCCTCACGCCGAGTGCCGCAGATCAGAACGTCCTCGTCGAGCTGGTGGTCGAGATCGGTGAGGAGCGCCGCGCTCACGGTGTGAAAGGCGGATACGACGTGGACGCCGTCGGGAACCATCTCCTGCGCCTGCTGAGCAGCCGATCCCTGCCACACGCCTAGCGTGCGGGTCGCCTTGCCGCTGACGGCCGCGGCGAGGGGAACCGTGGCGTCGATCACCAGCTGGTGCTGCTTGAGGACGGTCTTGAGGTTGGTCAGAGTCTCTGACTGGGAGCGGAAGGGGACGCTGAGGATGACGATCTCGGTGTCGCGCACCGCGCGCTCGTTGTCGAGTCCTTCGAAGCTTCCCTCGGGAACCTGCTCACGGGCACGGGCCGCCGCCTGCGCGGCGCGCTCAGAGTCACGAGAGCCGATTACGACCGGGACGCCGGCGCGGCCGAACCGAACCGCCAGTCCGAACCCGAGCGCTCCGGTCCCGCCGACGATGCTTACCGGGTCCGGCACAGGAGCGAGCAGTCTACGTTGCCGGAAGGTCCATACGTCGGCCGACCGGAGGTCTATAGTCGGCCGATCTTGCGCGGGCGATGGTTGCTGATCGGACTGGTGGCGGTCCTGGCGGCGGTGGTGCCGGCGGCAGCCGCATCCCCGCCCTCGCCGCAGCCGTTTACCGTGCGGAGCGCCTCGGTCACCCAGTCCGCCCAGAACGTGGTCTGGAAGCTCAAGCTGACCTCATCGTTTCATCCCGCCGGCCTGAAAGCCGCCGGCCGGTCGCTGTGCCTGCTCATCGAGCGCAAGAGCGGCGCGGTTCACGGGCGGCTGTGCATCGCCGGACCGCGCCCCGGCGGAAAATCTCCGCGAATCCTCTACCAGAAGGTGACCTCCGCCGGTGCTGCCGCCAAGCCGACCGTAATCGCCGCGACGGTG
>JBAPXO010000830.1:0-5889 GCA_049284255.1 Solirubrobacteraceae bacterium
GGGCAACCCCGCCTCCAGCATCAGCTCGCCGAGGCGCAGCGCCGATAGAGGCGTCTGCTCCGCAGGCTTGAGCACCACGGTGCAGCCGCACGCCAGCACGGGCCCGAGCTTCCAGGCGGCCATCAGCAGCGGGAAGTTCCAGGGAATGATCTGCCCGACCACGCCGACCGGCTCGCGCAGCGTGTACGCGAGATATTCACCGGGCGCAGGCAGCGCCGAGATCGGCACCGTCGTGCCCTCGATCTTGGTCGGCCAGCCCGCCATGTACCGGAACAGATCGGCCGCCAGAGCGACGTCCGCTGCCTTGGCGACGACATAAGGCTTGCCGTTATCCAGCGACTCGAGCATCGCCAGCTCGTCGGCGTTCTCCTCGATGAGCTCAGAGATCTTCCAGATCAGCCGCCCGCGGTCAGACGCGTTCATCCGCCGCCACGGCGAGTCGTCGGCGAACGCCCTACGCGCCGCCTTCACCGCTCGGTTGATGTCCTCCTCCTGGCCGTGTGCGACCTCGGCAAGCATCTCCTCGGTGGCCGGGTTGAGCGTCTCGAATGTCTCGCCGGACGCTGCCTCGACCCATTGGCCATCGATTAGGAGCCGGTGGGGTGAGCGAACAAAGCTGTCGGCCTGCTGCTCTACGGATTCGGCAACCGCCATAACCATCTCCTCTCGGCGCGAGCGCGGCTCGCGCGCTTCGTTTCCTCCGTGCAATCAAGCTAGTCCATTACTGACTACCGCACAACCCCCCTTACTTCCCGGTACCGGCGTTAGCGTTTCGGCTCCCGATGCCGCCTGCTCGCGACCACCTCACCGCCGGCGAATGGGGGCTTCTCGCCCTGTTGAACGAGCAGCCAGCTCACGGCTTCGCACTCGCTCGGACGATGTCGGCCGAGGGCGACGTCGGCCAGGTGTGGGCGATGCGCCGCCCGCTGGTCTACCGCGCCCTGGCTACGCTGGAGCGCCTCGGGCTCGTGCGACCCGTGGCCACGCTGCCGAGCAACGCAGGACCGCAGCGCACGATCCTCGAGCCGACCCCGACCGGTCGCGACGCGCTTACAGAATGGCTTACCCGACCCATCGAGCACGTTCGCGACACCCGATCGCTGCTCATGCTCAAGCTCTTGTTCCTCAACCGGCGCGGTGACGACCCCGGCCAGCTGCTCCGGGCCCAGCGCGAGCGTTTCGCCGTTCAGGCCGCCCGGCTCGCGTCCGCCGCGGACGCCGCCGAGGGGTTTGATCGAACCCTGCTGCTGTGGCGGATGCAGAGCACGATGGCTGCGGTCCGCTTCAGCGACACCATGCTGAACGAATCCGCTTCCCGAACCTGAGACTGGCGTCGCACGATTACGTCGGTGACTGCTCGAAATGTGACGAGGCATGGCTTCGGTCCGAAGTGGTCGCCGGTGGTGGTCGGGGTTGTGTGTTTCCTGGTCGCGCTGGTGACCAACGCCGTACTGGTCCACGAGTCGGGGCTATCAGGCGATGAGCCCTACTACGAGCGCATGGCGGCCCATCCGGGTGGCCCCCACAACTTCCCGTACGCATTTCGTGTCGGTCTGCCGTACCTGGTGCACGTGTTGCCGTTCTCGCACGCGTTCTCTTGGGAGCTTCTGGCGCTGCTCGCCGCTGGCGCGGCGGCGGGGGCGATGTTCGCGTTGATGCGCGAGCTTGAGGTTGAGACGTCGGTCGCGGTCTGGCTGTCGGTGTGCTTCGCGGTCTCGCCGCCGGTCCTGGTCATGTTTCTGCGCAACGGTCGAGGAGTGGACATCGCCGCCGTGCTCGTTATCACGCTGGGCTGCCTCTTCATCGTCCGTCGTCAGCGGCTCGCGCTGGCGGCGACCCTGCTCGTGGGGACGACGATCCACGAGTCCTGCCTGTTCCTGATCCCGCTGGCCTACGCGGTGTGGGCGCAGAAACTGCTCGATGTCGATGCGCTGCGAGACCTCGCCCTGGTCGCGCTGGTGCCGCTCGCGGTTTACCTTTTTCTGCGCAGCTCGATCGTCGCCCTGGGAGAGAACTACCAGCCCGGGTACGTCGGGCCCTTTTTCACCGAGCGGGTGGACGTGATCCGCTATGCGCTACAGGCCGGCGGGTGGAAGGTCGAGCTGCGACGAATGGCGATCGCGTTCGGTCCCCTCTGGCTACTCGCCCCCGCGGCGCTCCCTCGTCTCCGGTTCGCGCGCCGGGGTCTGGTCCTGGTCGCGTGCTGTGTCGCGTCGATGACCTACGCGCTTGACTGGGGGCGAGCGATCTTCTTCGCCGCTCCGGTGTTCTACGTTTCCGGGGCCTACATGCTGCGCAATCGTCGCACCCTCGCGACCGCGACCATCGTCGTCTTTCTGATGGTCGACGTCGGCTATGCGGGATACATGCAGCTCCACGGCGTCAAACACGATCTCGACAGCACCGCGCCTCCCGCCCGAGGCCCGGTCTACTAGCCGATGCCTCCAGGAGGGACTCGAACTCCCGACAGGCGACAGCGTCGAGGTTGCTCTTCTCAGGCGGTATCGAGCTGGCCCGGCGCCGCTGCAGACCGTGCAACGTCGCTGCTAGCAGGCTGGACTGGGTTGACGGGTAGAAGGATCGCGATCGCGAAGCCGACGACGGCGACCGCGGCGAGGACGATCATCGCCGCGACGTACGTGCCGTTTCCTGACAAGAGGTTGGAGACGAGGATGGTGCCGGCGATTGCAGTACCGAAGGATGAGCCGAGGTTGGAGACACTGCGCGATAGACCGGAGATCTCTCCCTGCGTCTCCTCCGGGAAGGCCGACTGAACGATGTTGACCGACGGCGTCAGCATCGCTCCCAGGCCGAAGCCGATCAGGAATAGCCCAGGCGCGAACGCCCAGGCGCTCGACGAGGCCGCCTTGACCAAACCGAGGAGGAGCCCGGTTCCGATGATGTTCAGCAGAAAGCCCCCGGCTATGAGGCGCTTCTGCATACGCCGCCTGGCCATTCGCTGCGCCCCCAGCGACGAGATCAGGACGCCGACGGTGGCGGCGGTGAAGATCACACCGGTCTTGATCGAGCTGTAATGGCGCTCGGTCTGGAGGAAGACCGAAACGACGAACGATGTGCCCATCAGAAGCAGCCACTGGAGGTTTTGGGTGATCATCCCGAGGTTCGAAGTGCGGTTGCGGAACAGGTCGGTGGACAGCAGCGCCGGCTTCCCGGCTCGCTCGCGGGAGCGGATGTAGAAAAAGAAACCGGCCAGGAAGGCAACGCCGATCGCCAGGAACACGATCAACAGGATGTTGTTGTTGCCCGCCTGGAGGATCCCGAACACCACGCAGAACATCCCTGCTGCCGACAGGAGCGCGCCGACCCCATCGAAGGGGCGCGTCGGGTCCGGCTCGATCGGGTCAACGACCCGGCGGCTCAGCACCACGATGACTCCAACGATGAGGGCCTGGAAGATGAACGCCGCGCGCCAGCTGATGCCAGAGGTGATGAGACCCCCGATCAACGGCCCCGCCGCGGCGCCCAGGCCCGCCGCCCCGCTGATCACCCCGAAGGCCTTGGCCCGCGAGTCAAGCGAGGTGAACGCCATCGTGGTGAGGATGTAGACAGGTGGGATCAAGAACGCGGTTCCCACACCCTCGAGCACTGAGTTGCCGAGAATGAGCAGCCCCAGCCCCGGTGCAACTGCACTGAGCACGGCGCCGATCCCGTAGAGGATGAGGCCACCCGTGAAACACCGCTTGCGCCCCCAACGGTCGGTGAGTTTGCTGCACGGGATCATGAACACCGCCATGATCAGCAGGAACAGGGTGATGGTCGTCTGCACCCCCTTCACGTCCGTGTGAAGGTCGTGGCTGATGTCGTTGATCATCACGTTCATGTTCGAACCCGCGAAGCTGCAGATGAACTGCGCCAGCGCGAGCGGAGCGATGAAAGCGCGGGCGGAGCCGACCCAACTCGCCTTCGCCAAGCCTTGGTTTGAGGGTGTGGCGGTCACGCCACCCCGAGTCCGGCGAGTTCTTCACCGAGGAATAGAGGGCAGATGGCTTCGCACCGTACGAGCCCCGTCCGCGGGCAGCATCACCCCCATTGGGTGAGAGCAGAGCAGAGGCGTCCGGGGCCCGCCGCCGGACGATCGTGAACCTCGCCGCGTCGCGCCGGGACTTCTGCCCGGACGGACTGGTGGCCGACCAACTCGCCTAACTCGAATTGGGCAGCCTCGCGTTATCACGCGGCCCCCGAAGTTCCCAACTTTGAAGAAGAGCGGCATGACTGTCTACATGACGCGGACGGGCGGGGGGCTTGAGAGCGCTCGCGAGCGCCTAGGCCGAAGTCCTGCACCCTAGTTCTCGGAAGGGGCTTAGTTCAGGTTGAGCGCGTGCTCGCACTGGGCGAGCAGCCACGTCTCGGTTTCCTCGTAGCTCCATCCGAAGTCATCGTGCAGGGGCAGGTAGGAGCTCGGCCCGAAGTAAAACCAGAGGATCGCGGCCGCGCGGTCGCGGTCGAAGGTCGGTCCTTCCAGGGTCGCGAGCCGGTCGGTGACCGTGTCTAGTGCTAAGCGGTAGCGCTTGACCCGTTCAGCGTGGACGGTGCTGGCTGCCTTGTCGTGCGGCGCGGTTTCGGTGATGACTCGCTGCACGTCGGCCCACTCCTCGCGACTGCTTCTGGTCCCCTGAGCCAGCGCGGCCAGCACCTCATGGCTCGTTGGCGCGTCGGCGATGCGGTCGAAGGTCTGATCTCGAGGCTGCCAGCTCGCCAGCTGCTCCATCAAAACGGTCAGCAGCGCGTGCTTGCCCCCGACCGAGGTGTAGACCGTTGCCGGCGCGACCCGGGCCCGTGCGGCGATGTCCTCGACTTTGGTGGCAAAGAAGCCCTGCTCGGCGAACAGCTCACGCGCGGCCTGGATGATGGCGGCACGGGTCGCGGCGGCGTACTCCTGTCGCCGGCTGGGTGGAGGGGATGAGGAGCGCGAGGCCACATCAACATCGTAGTTGTTAGAGTCATGTCCTAATGAAAAGAGATCGGCTCTACCCGCGCTTGGCCGCGCAAGCGAAATCCGACCCTTTCAACCGGTGAGGTCAGATGGACGCCGCTGATACGCCCCAACCGTTCGTGACTACCTATGAGGACGCGCCCGCGACTGGTCGATCGGGATCCTGTGGAACGTGCTGATCTCCGGCGATCAGAGCTTCGGCAACTTCACCCTGATGGACCAGACGATGCCCGAGGGCGCTGGCCCGCCGTCGCACATGCATGAGCGGATGCACGAGGGCTTCTACGTTCTCGAGGGCGAGATCACCTACACCATCGGCCCCGACGACGAGCAGATCGTCGCCGGGCCTGGCGCCGCGATCTGGATCCCGCCCGCAACCCCACACGCCTTCAAAGTGACCTCGCCGCAGGCTCGGGCACTGAACTTCTACACCCCCGGTGGCTTTGACGAACAGTTCAGCTACCTCGCCACCCCGGCCAAGCAAAAGACCCTCCCTCCCGAGGACCTGCCGGCCGTGGACCTAGGCCAGAGGGACGCCTACCTCAACCGGCTCCGCGACCTCCATCAAGAGACGATGCTCTCAGACAAGCAGATCTGGTGACGCTCGAGCAGCGATCCGTGGCAACGGTCCGGCCGAACCTGCTCCGGGTCCAGACGGGCTCCCGGTCCTGCTCGTCGTCCGCCCCGCTTGCGCGGAAAGCGCGCACCTTGCGGACGACCGCTTCCGCGCTCGGCACGCCGCCAACCGCACGACGGAATGGCGACATCTGGGGGGGCCGGGCCTAGTCCTCCCACGGCGAAGGGGGGACGCGCATCATAGGCCGGCTGACGGGCTGGCGGATCCCAGTTATGAGGCCGGGCTGATGTCCGCCGCCGGATCCAGTCCGTTAGGGCGCGGTCTCGATCAGACCCGGGCGCAGCACATCGGGATCGTG
>JBAPXO010000831.1:0-21727 GCA_049284255.1 Solirubrobacteraceae bacterium
GCTGCGCGTCCTGCGCCAGTTGCCGACCGTGTTCACGGGAGAGCACGTGCGCCATCCCAACGTCCAGGTCATCCGATGCACCTCGGTGCGCGTGGATGCCTCCAGGCCGTTCACGCTCTATGCCGACGGTGATCCGATCGCCGAGCTTCCAGTCACGATTGAGATCCTGCCACGGGCCGTCCGGGTGATCGTGCCGCGCCGTGACCCCGGAGCCGCGCCCGGCGGAGGTCCGTCGTGAGCGTGCTCGAGACCAAGATCCTCGCCGCCCGGGCGGTCGGCAAGGCCGCGCGCCGCGCCGGACTGGGTGGGGGCACCAGTCTTCCCGGGAAGGTCCTCACGAGCCTGGACCCGCACGCCATCGAACAGTTGGCCGACCGTCTGCCCGGCGGTTCCGCGATCATCTCGGCGACCAACGGCAAGACCACGACGGCGGCGATGGCCGCCTCGGTGCTCGAGCGCGCCGGGGTCACGCTGGTCCACAACCGCGCGGGCGCAAACATGGCCGGAGGGGTGGCCTCGGCATTGCTGGGCGCTGCCCAACGCGGCGGCGGAATCGACGGCGAGCTTGGGCTGTTCGAACTCGACGAGTTCTGGCTCGATCGCGTCGGCCCCCAGCTGCGCCCCCGGTCGATCGCGCTCGGCAATCTGTTCCGTGATCAGCTCGACCGCTATGGCGAGCTTGAGACGATCGCCGACCGCTGGGCGGCGATGGTGGCCGCACTTCCCGCCGGTACGGCATTGGCCTGCAACGCCGACGACCCTCTGATCGCCGACCTCGGTCGCGACCGGGCTTCGGTCACCTACTTCGGCGTCGAGGATCGGGCCATGGCCGGCACCGACATGCAGCACGCCTCGGACTCCAAACACTGCCGTCGCTGCGGCGCCGCGTACCGCTACGAGGGCATCTACCTCGGCCATCTCGGCATCTACGAGTGCCCGTCCTGTGGCCAGCGGCGCCCCGACCCCGCGGTGGCGGCCGAGCGGATCGCCCTGCACGGCACGCGCTCGGCGAGCTTCGAGCTCCGGACTCCGGTGGGAAGCGCCGCGGTATCGCTCCCCCTCCCCGGCCTCTACAACGTCTATAACGCTCTGGCGGCCGCCACCCTCTGCCTCTCGCTCGGGGTGTCGCTGCCAGCGATCGTCGACGGGCTCCAGGGCGTCAGCGCCGCCTTCGGACGCGCCGAGCGGATCGCGATCGGCGATCGCGAGCTCTCGGTCCTGCTGATCAAGAACCCCGCCGGCGCCAACGAGGTCCTGCGTACGCTGACCCTCGAGCCCGGCGAGCTCGACCTGCTCGGCGTCCTCAACGATCGCACCGCCGATGGCCGTGACATCTCCTGGATCTGGGATGCGGACTTCGAGCTTCTCGACGGGCACGTGCGCCGGGTGACCTGCTCGGGTACGCGGGCCGCCGAACTCGCGCTCCGCCTCAAGTACGCCGGGATCTCCCCCCAGCGCCTCAAGGTGATCGACCACCTGCCCGCGGCCCTGGACGCCGCGCTCGAGGGCGCGGCCGGCGGACGGCTGTTCGCGCTTCCGACCTACACCGCGCTGCTCGAGCTGCGTTCGGAATTGTCTCGCCGCGGGCACGTCGAACGCTTCTGGTCAGCCGAGCCGGTCCCGCGGTGAGCGTCATCTGGCACGACCTCGAGTGCGGCAGCTACGACGCCGACCTGGACCTGTGGCTGGAGCTGGCCCGCGAGCGGGGTGACGCTGTGCTCGACATCGGCGCGGGCACGGGAAGAACCGCTCTGCATCTCGCGGCGGCCGGCATCAATGTCACCGCGCTGGACTGCGAGGCCGAGCTCCTGGACGCTCTCGGTGACCGCGCCCAGTCGCAGGGCCTTGAGGTCGAAACCGTGGTCGCCGACGCCCGCTCGTTCTCTCTGTACCGGCAGTTTTCGCTGTGCATCGTCCCCATGCAGACGATCCAGCTGCTCGGCGGGACCGCCGGCCGCCAGCGCTTCCTCGGCTGCGCCCGCGAGCACCTCGGCGAAGGCGGCCGGCTGGCGATCGCGCTCGCCGATGAGCTTGACCTCTTCGAGGTCGTCGATGGCCAGCCCGCGCCTCTGCCCGACGTGCGCGAGCTCGACGGCATCGTCTACAGCAGTCGACCGACCGCGGTGCGCGCCGAGGATGACGGGTTCGTGCTCGAGCGCCGGCGCGAGACGGTGTTCATAGACGGCAGGCTCGACGTCGAGCTCGACCGCATCCGCCTCGACGGGCTCGATGCCGACACGCTCGAGGCCGAGGCGTCCGCTGCCGGCCTGCGCCCGACCGGTCGGAGGGTCATCGAGCCCACCGACGACTACACGGGCAGCGTGGTGGTGATTCTCGGTGGCTGACGCGCGACTGCGGGTGTGTGCGCTGTACCCCGACCTCATGAACATCTACGCCGACCGCGGGAACCTGCTCCTGCTGGAGCGCCGCTGCCGGTGGCGCGGGATCGACTTCGAGCTCTCGAGCGCCAGCCTGGGAGAGCCGCTGGACGGCGCCGCGGACCTGTACTACATCGGCGGTGGGCAGGACCGAGACCAGAAGCTCTGCGCCACCGATCTTTACGAGGTCAAACGCGATGACCTCCACGCCGCCGCCGCCCGCGACGCCGTGATCCTCGCGGTGTGCGGCGGCTACCAGCTGCTCGGCCACTCCTACCAGCTCGGCGAGGAGAGGCTGCCCGGCGTGGGGCTGGTCGACCTGGAGACGGTCCGCAGCGACGGACCGCGGCTGATCGGCAACGTCGCCGTCGAGGTCGAACTTGAGCCCGGACGGCGCCAGGTCCTAGCCGGGTTTGAGAACCACGGCGGACGGACGTGGCTGGGGCCGGGCACCGGGGCGTTGGGCCGTGTGCTCAAGGGCCACGGCAACAACGACTCCGACGGCCACGAGGGCGCCCGCGCGGGCAACGTCATCGGCACCTACCTCCATGGGCCGCTGCTGCCGAAGAACGCTTGGTTCGCCGACTGGCTGATCGCCACCGCCCTCGGCCTCTCCGAGCCATTGGCGGCCCTCGACGACGAGCTCGAGCACGCCGCCCACGCCCAAGCTCGCCGGGCTGCGGGCGTCTGACGGCTACGTCGGTTTCAGAGACTGTCTCTTATCATCGGCGTGCTCCCCAGCATGCGCTGCACCCGTCCTGACCAAATAGCCCGTCCGTTTGCGGCCGGCCTCGTGGCCGCGCTTGCGCTGGCGGCGTCGGGCTGCGGCGCGAGCGCCGGGACGAGCTCGACCACCGCCCCCCCATCCCGGTCGACCACCACCAGTTCGTCGACCACCAGCTCGCCATCGAGCACCGACACCAGTTCGGGCACCGGCACCTCCGCGAGCTCAGGGACCTCCCCCACGAGCTCGCTGCCCGGGACCGGCAAGCCCGTGGTCACGATCGGGGATAAGAACTACACCGAGCAGTTCGTGCTCGGTCAGCTGTATCTCCAGGCCCTGCAGGCTCAGGGCTTCACCGTCAATCTCAACGACAACATCGGCCCCACCGACGTCACGCTGCAGGCGCTCAAGACCGGCACGCTGGCGATGTACCCCGAGTACCTGAACATCTTCAACAACTCGATCGCCGGCTACCGGCACAGCTTCCGCACCTCGTTGGCCGCATACACGGCCGCCGAGCACTACGCCCTCGCCCACGGCCTCGAGCTCCTGACGCCCACGCCCTTCTCAGACACCTACGCGGTGGCCGTGACCGTCGCCTACGCCGCCGCCAACCGGCTGCGGACGATCGGCGATCTGCGTCGCGTGCAGGCTTCGCTGACGGTCGGAGGGCCACCGCAGTTCCAGCAGGACGCCCCCGGCTTGCCCCAGCTCAAGCGCGCCTACGGCGTGGCGCCGGCCGGCTTCAAGTCGCTCGCCGTCGGCGATCAGTACGCGGCGCTGAACGCCGGGACGGTGCAGGCGGCCGACGCCAACACGACCGACGGGGCCCTGGCCAGCGGCGACTACATGCTGCTGCGCGACCCCCGGCGGGTGTTCGGCTGGGGCAACGTGGTCCCGGTGATATCGGCCAAGCTGCTCAACACCGAGGGTCCGGCGTTCGCAGCCACGATCGAGCGGGTCGACGCGACCCTGACGACATCGACGATGCGCGAGCTCAATCAGGCCGTGGATATCGCCAACCAGAGTCCCGCGACCGTGGCCAAGCAGTTTCTGCAGACCCACGGGCTGCTCACCCCCCAAGCCGCCTGACCCCGGCCGGAAGCCGTGGGTTTGAGTGGCCCGCTCAGCCAAAAAAGGCAAGCAACTCGGAGGCGGTCTCCTCGGGGGCGTCCTCGACCAGGAAATGGGAGGCATCGAGCGACCGGCCGGTGACCGTGGGCGCCCAGGGGCGCCACAGCGCGAGCACGTCCTCGTAGAAGGCGGGAAGCGCTCCTCGCGCACCCCACAGAGCGAGCACCGGGCAGTCGATCTGCCGCCGCCCGCGGTCGGCCTCATCCAGCTCCCGGTCGATGCTCGCTCCGGCGCGGTAGTCCTCGCAGACCGCCTCCACGAACCCCGGGTCGTCGAGCTGGCGGCGATAGGCGTCGAGCACCGCCTCGGGATAGCGTCCGGGCTCCCGGCCGAGCCCGATTGACCGCACGTGGCTGTCAAAGAAGGCGTCTGGAGCCGAGCCGATCAGTTGCTCAGGCAGCGGCGCCGGCTGAGCGAGGAACCCCCAGTGCCAGTAGAGCAGCGCCAACTGGGCATCGGCGTGTCGCCACACCTCAGCGGTGGGCACGATGTCCAGGACGGCGAGCCCGCTCACGCGCTCGGGATGGTCGAGCGCCATCCGATAACCGACCCGGCCGCCGCGGTCGTGACCGGCGACGGCAAAGCGCTCGTGGCCGAATGAGGCCATCGCCTGGACCTGGTCGAGGGCGAGAGCCCGCTTGGAGTGCGGAGCGTGGTCGTCGGCGGCCGCCGGGCGCAGGGAGGCCCCGTAACCCGATAGATCGGCGGCGACTACCGTGAAGTGCTCGGCCAGCAGCGGCGCGACGGCGTGCCACATGAGGTGGCTCTCGGGATAGCCGTGCAGGAGCAGCAGCGGCGGGCCCGCGCCGCCGACCCGAGCGTGGATCGCCCCTCGATCGCAAGCGAGCTCATGCTCAGCGAACCCCTCGAACATCGGCTCAGCTGCCGCTCGATCCAAACCCACCCGCGCCCCGTTGCGAAGCTTCGAGCTCGGTCACCTCCAGGGTCTCCTCGAGCTCGACGCGGACGAGCACAAGCTGCGCGATGCGGTCTCCCGTGCGGAGCTCGAAGGCCTCGGCACGGTCGGTGTTGAGCAGCAACACGCGCAGCTCGCCGCGGTAGCCAGAGTCGATCAGGCCAGGAGCGTTGACGACCGAGATGCCGTGACGCGCGGCCAGGCCCGAGCGCGGGAGCACCAGCCCCGCCTGTCCCAGCGGGATCTCGACGGCGATCCCGGTCGGGATCGATGCGCGCTCCCCCGGCTCCAGCAGGGCTCCGTCCAGCGCGTAAAGATCCAGTCCGGCGTCCCCGGGATGGGCTCGTGTCGGCAGGGTGGCCCGCTCATGCAGGCGCACGATGCGCAAACTCATACCGTCTTGGGCGAGAGCGCGAAGGTTGCGTAGCGCTCGGCGATGCTCGGCGGCAGGCGGACGTGCACCCGCACGCCCTCGGGGGTGTCCTCACGCTCGAGGTCGCCGGCGATCTCGTGCAGCTCGGCCAGCCGCCCGCCGTCCTGGTAAGGGACGAGCAGGTCGACCTCGGCGAGGCTGCGCGCGAACACGGTCTCGATGTGCTCGATCAGCGCGGGGATCCCCTCGCCGCTGGCTGCTGACACCAGCACGGCATCGGGATGGCGGTGGGAGAGCTCGGCCCGACGGTCGGCGTCGAGCTGGTCGGCCTTGGCGAGCACGAGCAGGCGCGGCGCCTCCTCGACGCCGATCTCGTCGAGAACGTCCTCGACAGCGCGCGTCATCGCCGTCAGCTCCTCCTCGGACGCCGAGGCGTCGACCACGTGCAGGATCAGGTCGGCCCGGCGGGTCTCCTCCAAGGTCGCTCCGAACGCGTCGACGAGCTGATGCGGAAGCTTGCGGATGAAGCCGACGGTGTCGGTGAGCAGGTAGTCGCGGCCGCCCGCCCGGAGGACCCGCGTGGTCGGATCCAGGGTGTGAAACAGACGATCGCGAACGGGGACGGTGGCGCCGGTGAGGGCGTTGAGCAGCGTCGACTTGCCGGCGTTGGTGTAGCCGGCGAGGGCGATCTGGGGCAGGTGGGCGCGCTCGCGCTCGGCTCGCATCACCGAGCGGGTGGAGCGGACGTGTGCCAAGCGGCGCTTCAGCGCGGCGATCCGGTCACGGGCCAGTCGCCGATCGGTCTCGATCTGGGTCTCCCCCGGCCCCCGGGTCCCGATGCCGCCTCCCAGGCGCTCCAGGTGCGACCACAGGCCGCGCATGCGCGCCAGGTTGTACTCGAGCTGCGCGAGCTCGACCTGGAGCTTGCCCTCGGCGCTGTGGGCGTGAGCGGCGAAGATGTCAAGGATGACCGCGGTGCGGTCGATCACCGGCACGCCGAGGGCGGATTCGAGGTTGCGCTCCTGCCGCGGTGAGAGCTCGTCGTCACAGGCGACCAGGTTGGCGTCCACGGCGGTGATCTCGGCCTTGAGCTCTTCGAGCTTGCCGGCCCCGAGATAGGAGTTGGGATCGGGCTGATCGCGACGCTGTACGAGCTCGCCTACCGCCGCCACGCCGGCCGTGCGCAGGAGCTCGGCGAGCTCGGGGAGCTGAGTGTCCTGGCCCGCCGGGACAGCGGCGACCATGAGCGCCCGCTGGCGGGCGCGGCCCCGGGGGCGCTGGCCGTCGACGGTGGTCGAGCGGCGGCCGTTTGAGGAGGCAATGGTCTCGGCCAAGCCTCTCCCATGGTAGCCGTGCCGCGGCAGTCGCGGTCGCGAAGAGGCTGAGACAGCCGCTAAGGGGAATTAGAGCTCGCGCAAGCGCTCGACGGCCTCGATCAGACGGTCGTCAGGCGTGGTCAGCGAGATCCTGAAGAATCCTTCGCCGTTGGGGCCGTAGGCGCCGCCCGGGGAGATGACCACCGCGGCCTGCTCGAGCACGTACTCGCAGTACTCAGCGGCCGTGCCGAACCCCTCGGGTATGGGCGCCCAGATGTAGATCGTGCCCTTGGGAGGGGTGACGTTGACGCCGGAGCGGGCCAGCGCCTCGCACACCAGGTCCCGGCGGCGGGCGTAGACGGCGTTCATCGCCCGGACCTCGGCGTCGACGGCGGGCGAGAGGGCCTCGGCGCCCGCAAGCTGAATGGCCTCAAAGAGTCCGGAATCGATGTTGGACTTCAGCCGCCAGTACGTGGCGATCGCTTCGGCATTGCCGACGATCGCCGCGCACCGCCAGCCCGTCATGTTGTAGCCCTTGGAAAGCGAGAAGACCTCGACGCCCACATCCTTGGCGCCCGGGGTGGCGAGAAACGACGGGGCCACGTACCCGTCGAACGTCGTCTCGCTGTAGGCGTTGTCGTGGACGGCGAGCACGTCGTGGCGGCTCGCGAGCTCGATTACCTGCTCGAATAACCCGTCGGGGGCGACCGCGCCGGTGGGATTGTTGGGGTAGTTGATGAACATCAACCGGGCGCGCGCCAGGACATCGGCGGGAATCGCCTCCAGATCGGGGGCGAAGCCGAGCTCGGGCACCAGTCCCATCAGGTAGGACTCACCGCCGGCCAGCAGCGGACCGCCCGTGTACACCGGATAACCAGGGTCGGAGGCGAGCGCGATGTCGCCGGGGTCCAGGAAGGCCAGGTTGAGGTTGAAGATGCACTCCTTGGCGCCGATCGCCGGCATGACCTCGGTCTCGGGGTCCAGGACGACGCCGAACCGCCGGTCATAGAAAGCCGCCACCGCCTCGCGAAATTCTGATCGGCCCCGGTTGGAGGGGTAGGTGTGGGTGCTCGGATCGGCGACCGCGCGCTGGGCGGCGGCGACGATCTCCGGGTAGGTCGGGGTGTCCGGGTCGCCGATCCCCAGGCTGATCACGTCCACCCCGGCGGCCCGCTTCTCGGCGACCTTGCGCTCGAGCTGGGCGAACAGGTACGGCGGAATTTGCTCCAGGCGCTTACTCGGTCTCATGCAGCTCCTTGACGAAGTCGTCGGCCAGCGTGCCCGTGAACACCGGCACCGCCCAGCCGCTGAGGGTAACGTGGAGATCCTCCTCGACCTCGACTTCGAGCTCGCCGCCATCGAGCACGACGGTGACCGGCGAGTCACCGCCGGCGAGCACGTGGGCAACCGCCGCCCCCGTCGCCCCGGTCCCGCTGGCCGAAGTCTCCCCCACCCCACGCTCGAAGATCCGCGCTCGGATCCGATCGGCGGACAGCGGGGTGTACCAGGAGACGTTGGTGCGATTGGGAAACTCCTCGTGGCCCTCGATCGAGGGCCCGATTGTGGGCAGGTCGAGCGCCTCGAGGTCGCGCTCGGACGCGACCGCGATGGTGGCCTGAGGGTTTCCGACCTGGACGTGCTGGATGCGCCACGTCCCCTCGTCGGTAATCAGGTCACCCCGTCCGTCCTGTGCCCCCGCGGGGTAGTCGTCGCTGCGCAGGCGCACGCGGCCCAGATCCAAGCGTGCCGTGTTCGCCGATGTGATCGTGGGCCGGATCTCTCCCGCCGCGGTCTGGATCGAGAACGTGTCGGTGCTCACCCACCCCCGGCGGCGCAGATAGAGGACGGCCTCGCGGGCGCCATTACCCGAGAGCTCGGCCTCCGAGCCGTCGGGGTTGAAGATCTGCAGCCGGGCTACGAACCCGGGGGCGTCGGGCGCGCTGAGCAGCAGGATGCCGTCGGCGAACACACCGGTGTGGCCGGCGCACAGCTTGCGGATCCGCGCGGCTGTGAGCTCGAACGGGAGCGCTTCGCGCTCGACGATGAGATAGTCGTTGCCCAGCGCATGCCACTTCTCGAAGTCCACGCGGGCGCAGTGTATGTGTACCGTCGCCCCGGTCATGGTCACGCGCACCTCCCCGCCGCGCCCGGCCTCCGGCCTGTCCGCCTTGATTAAGCGCCTGCTCGCGTCCAGCCGAGCCCCGGTGCTCGGGCTGGTGATCGTCTCGATCCTCTCACTCGGGGCTCGGAGCCTGCTTCTCGACGAGCCCTGCCAGTCGCCTTGCACCCACGCCGGCCAGCACACGCTGATCTTCGACGAGGCCTACTACGTCAACGCCGCCCGGGTGATCGCGGGCCTGCGCCCTCCGGCCGGCGCCCATTACGCCGACGCTCCCCTTGGGACCGATCCCAACGCCGAACATCCCCAGGGCGCCAAGCTGGTGATGGCCGCGGCGATCGACCTCTTCGGCGACGGGCCGTTTGCGTGGCGGATCGGAAGCCTGCTCTTCGGGTCGGTGGCGATCCTGTGGATGTGGGGCCTGGTGCGCGCCGCCGGCGGCGGCCCCTGGACGGCGCTGTGCGCGGCCACGCTCATGGCCGCCGACAACCTCCTGCTCGTCCACGGTCGCATCGGCACGCTCGACATCTACGTCATCGCAGCCATGATCTGCGGGGTGGCGCTCTACGTGCGCGGCCAGCCCCTGGTGGCCGGCCTGGCCCTCGCGATCGCCTACTGCTTCAAGGAGGTTGGGCCCTACGCGCTCGTGGTGCTGGCGCTGCTGGAGATCGGACGCGTGGTCATCGCCCGCCGTGACCGCGCCAGCCCGCCTGAGTGGGGGTGGCGTCCGGCCGGCCGGCGACTCTTCCTGACCGCGTTTACGAGCATCGGGGTGTTCCTCGGGCTGCTCGGGATCATGGACGAGATCGCCCCGCCCTACGCCGACTCGGAAGCCAAGCTCATCACGGGCGGCCCGTTTGACCACGTGTGGCACATGATCACCTATGCGGCGGGCCTGACCAGCCCGCACGGCCCCCAGGGGATCGCCTCCTACCCCTGGCAGTGGCTGCTTGACCTAAAGCCGATCACCTACCTGCGGATCAACCCCTCCCTGCCGGGCGACGGTCTGTTCGCCATCCATCCCGTGTCCGCCTTCTTCGGGATGATGTCGCCGGCGATCATGGCGGTGGGGATTCCCGGGCTGCTGTTCTGCGGTTACCGAATCCTGCGCGGCCGCCCTCGCGCCGCCCCGGCGTCGCCAGCGATGTCGGGGGTTACCGGACCGCGCTCCTACGCCAACGTGCAGCTCGCCCTTCTGGCGGTCGCGTGGTTCCTGGGCACATGGCTGCCGTTCGAGTTCCAGAGTGCCGTGGACAGCCGCACGAGCTACATCTACTACATGGTCATCGTCATGCCGGGGATCTACCTGGCGGCGAGCTACACGGTTTCGGCGGGATGGCGCACCCGCCGGGCCTGGTTGCGCGGGCTGATCCTCGTGTGGGGGCTTTCGGTGCTCGTCGCCGTGGTCTTGATGTATCCGTTCGTCGCGGCCTTCTGAGCGCCGCCCTTCCCGGCTGCGGCCGTCAGCCACGCCACAGCCTGAGGACCTCGTCGGCCACCGCCTCGGGCGGGCGCTCGGTGAGGTCGAGCACGGTTACCTCGGCGAGCTTTCGCATCCACGTGAGCTGGCGGCGGGCGTAGTTGCGGGTACGGCGCTGCATGGCCTCCACGTCGCCGGCGAGCAGCTCCTCGAACCCGAGCGCCTTGCGGGCGGTGGCCGATGCGCCGCCGGCAGCGGCGCGGCGCACCTCATCCTGGGCACCCGCGGCGACCATCGCCTGCACGCGGACGTTGATCCGCTCGTAGAGCCGCTCGCGATCCATCACCAGCCCAACGAGAAGCGTGGGCCACCGGGTGGCCGCGGTCCACAGCTCTGACTCCGCCGGCGGCGGCTCGAGTTCACCGGCGTCCAACAGCTCCAGGGAGCGCACGATCCGCTGGCGGTCGCCCGGAGCGATCGCCGCCGCCGCCCACGGTGCGCGCTGGGCGAGGACGGCGTGCAGAGCTTCGGGACCGCGCGCCTGGAGCTCGGCCGTCCAACGCTCCCTCACGCCTTCGGGGGGCGCCGGTCGGAGGCTGAGATCGGTCAGGGCGGCGCGGAGGTAGAGGCCCGTCCCCCCGACGACGATCGGCCGCTGCCCGGAGTGCAGCAGCGAATCGATCTCGGCATGGGCGAGCTCGGCGTACTGACCGGCGCTGAAGGTCGCGTCGACGGGCAGGAATGAGATCAGCCGGTGCTCGAGCGCCGCGCGCTCCGGGGCCGAGGCGGCGCCGGTGAGGATCTCGAGTCCGGCGTAGACCTGGAGCGCGTCGGCCGAGACGGCCACCGGCCGCTCGCCGAGGTCGTGCAGGCGGCGGGCGAGGGCGATCGCGACCTCGGTCTTGCCGATCCCGGTCGGTCCAAAGAGCGCGATCACCTCTGACCTGGGCATCGCGAGCAGTATCGTGCAGCGATGGCTGCCGGAGGTCGTTTACCGGCGTGAGAATCGGAGCCGGGATCTCGTCTGAGCATGACGCCCTGCACGGGGCGAGCGAGGCCGCCCGCTCAGCCGCCGCCGGTCTGGACGGCGCCGCCCCCGATATCGCGGTCGTATTCGCCAGCGGCGCTCACCTCGTGACCCCCGAGGCGACGCTCGAGGCCGTGCACGCCGAGCTTTCGCCGCAGTCGCTGGTGGGCTGCGGAGCCGGTGGTGTCCTGGGCTGCGGGCGCGAGCTCGAGTCCGGGACGGCGGTCACGGTATGGGCCGCGGCTCTCCAAGGGGGAAGCGCCGATGTCTTTCACGCCACGGTGACCGAGGAGCAGGAGGACGAGCCGGGCGTGCTCGAGGGTCTGCCCGAGCCCGGCGTCGACGACACCCTGGTCATCCTGCCTGACCCCTATTCGTTTCCCACCGACGCCGTCCTCGCCGGGCTGGCGCGCGACGCCCCGGGCGTACCGGTGCTGGGAGGCCTGTCGAGCGGACGTACGCTCCAGGGAACGGGCGCGCTGTTCCTCGACCACGAGGTCCGCGAGCAGGGCGCGGTCGGGTTCTGCCTGCGCGGCGTGGACGTGCTGGCGTGCGTCTCGCAGGGGGCGGCCCCGCTCGGGCGCGAGATGACGATCACCGCTGCCGAGGGCAACGTGATCCAGGAGCTTGCCGGGCGCCCGGCGCTCCAGACGATCGAGGAGGTGATCGGCGAGTTGGAGCTCGCCGAGCGCACGCTTGTCGCCGCGGGGCTGCTCGTCGGGATCGTCATCGACAGCGGCAAGCCCGATTACGAGCAGGGCGACTTCCTGGTCCGAGGCGTGCTCGGCGCCGATCCCGACACCGGGGCAGTAGCGATCGGCGCCCATGTCGAGCCGGGCCAGATACTGCGCCTGCATGCGCGCAATGCCGCGCTGGCGGCCGACGACCTGGGACGCGAGCTGGCCATGCGCGCCCACGTCCCGAGTGCGAACGAGGTGGCCGGGGCGCTCGTCTTCTCCTGCAACGGCCGCGGGCAGGCCATGTTCGGCGCCTGCGACCACGACGCGAAGCTGGTCGGGAATGTGCTCGGCGCGCCTGCCGCGGGCTTCTTCGCCGCGGGCGAGATCGGACCCGTGGGAGCCCGCAGCTTCCTGCATGCGTTCACGGCCACGGTCGCCGTGTTCGCAGACACTTCGTAGACTGCCGCCCGTGCCGCGACGCCAGCCGATCTCGTTGAGTTCCAGCGTCGCGCTCCTCACCGGTGCCACCGGCGGTATCGGCGGCACGATCGCCCGCACCCTGGCCGACCGAGGCGCGCGGCTGATCGTCACCGGCCGCCAGGCCGACGCGCTCTCGCGGCTGGAATCAGAGCTCGGGGCGCGGGCGATCGCCTGCGACCTCGCCGACCGACGGGATGTCAAGCGTCTGGCCGAGCAGGCGGTCGAGGCCGGCGTCGACGTGCTCGTCGCCAACGCCGCGCATCACGGGACCGGCCTCCTGGTCGACCTCGGCCAGGACGAGATCGATCGGATGCTCGAGATCAACCTGCGTGCGCCGATCGCCCTGGCGCGAGCCGTGGCACCGATGATGGTCTCGCGTGGCCGCGGGCACATGGTGTTCATCTCCTCGCTCTCGGGCAAGGCCGTGGGTCCCGCGTCCTCGCTGTACTCGGCAACCAAGTTCGGGCTGCGCGGTTTCGCGCTCGCCCTCCGCGAGGATCTTCACTCCCACGGGGTCGGCGTGTCGGTGGTCCTGCCCGGGTTCATCAGCGACGCCGGGTTGTTCGCCGACGCCGGCGGCAAGGTGAAGCTTCCTCCGGGTGCGGGCACCAAGACGCCTGAGCAGGTATCGGCGGCCGTGGTCCGGGCGATCGAGCGCAACCGGGCCGAGCTGGACGTCGCTCCGCTGAGCCTCCGGATAGGCGCCTCGTTCGCCTCGGTCGCTCCGGGGGCGGCGGCGGTCGGCAGCCGACTGCTGGGGTCACATCGGATCGCCGCCGATATTGCGGAAGGACACCGCGCGAAGCCCTGACAGATTGCGGTCGGGCTGACCTCGCGGCCGGGCACGATCGCGGACGGGGCGCTCGTGGCCGGGCTAGAACCCCCGGTGCGTGGTTCCGTGCACGGCGGTGGCTTCGTGCTCGCCGGTCACGGAGCTGAGCGCGGCCATGATCTCGTCGGCGAGCTTGGCGCCGTCGTTGGGCATCTCCGGAGTGGCCTGGATGCGCACCACGACATCGTCTCCGTCGACCTCTTCGAGCAGCACGCTGGCCTTGCTGCGCGTCGGCGTCGTTACCTCGTTGTCGAGGATCGCCTGCACCTGGCTGGGCCGCACGCCCGAGGTCAGCCGAACCTTGACGTCCACCGAGTCGGGCTCCTTGAGCGGCACCACCGCGGCGGCCAGGACCACGTTGTTGGGGACCATGATCTGGTCAGCGCCGCGCTTCAGGGTCGTGTAAAGCAGGCCCAGCGAGCTGACGATGCCCTCCACCGAGCCGCCCACGGCGCCGGCCTGCAGCCGAACCCGTTCACCGACTCGGAACGGGCGGGCGCTGAGCAAGACCATGCCGGCGAAGACGTTTCCCAGCGTCTGCTGGGCCGCAAGACCGAGGATCACCGCCGTGAACGCCCCGCCGACGGCCAGCGCCTGAGGGTTCACGCCCAGTACCGAGAGGGCCGCGAGCACCATGATCCCGATCGTGACCAGACGGATCAGGAACCCCACCGTCCCGGCCGTGGCCGGGTCCATGCGCCGGAGGAAGGTCGGTCCGGCGAGCCGCCCGACGGCACGCGCCAGCGCCCAGCCGAGCCCGACCAGCAGGAGCACGGTGATGATCTGGAGCGGCGTCTGAACCGACTTGGCGGTGTGCTTGCCCAGGAGGTCGGCGCGGTGGTCGTAGGCGATCAGGATCGCGATCACCAGCGGCACGAGAACCAGCGCCTCTCGCTGCGCCCGGCGCACCGTCCGATGGCTCACATCGACGGATAGGCCCACTGCCTCCCACGCCTCGCTGCGCGTCTCGAACATCCGATCGAAGGAAAGGTCCTTGCGTGACTTGAATTGCCTCGGCATAGCTCCTGTGATGGTGGTTTCGTTGTCTACGGGCGCCGCTTGAGCTATCGCTTCACGACGGGATTTGGGTCAAACAGACTTCCCTGTTCCGGCTCTCGCGCTGGCGGCGAGGATTGAGGGGGCCTGAGGAATGATCCTCTCCCCCGCTCGGAGGGTTCAAGGTCGGGTCCTGAGATGAGGCCAGCCAGTCGCCTGCGTTCCCTCGCCGGCGCATACGCGCCCCGGCGATACAGCTCACGATAGCGCTCCACCAGGTCGGGACGGTGCTCGGCAAGCCACTCCATGAACACCTGGCGAACCTCGCCCCGCAGATGCAAAGCGATGCCGCTCACGTAGGCCGCCCCGGCCTCGGTCGCGAGCTCAAGAATCTTCGAAACCTGCTCCGGATCGTCGTTGATCCCGGGCATCAGCGGGGCGACCAACACCCCGGTCCGGATCCCAGCCCGAGTCAACTCGGCCACCGCCTCGAGGCGAGCCCGCGGGTTGGGAGTGTGGGGCTCGCTCGCCCGCCACGCCTTCTCGTCGATCGTCGGCACCGACAGGGCGGCGCTGAACTCCGCCCGCGATGCCAGCTCGCGCATGAGATCCAGGTCGCGCAGGAGCAGCGGTGACTTGGTGAGGATCGACCCCGGGTTGCGCGCCTCGATCATCGCCTCCCAGATCCCCCGAGTCAGCTTGTAACGGCCCTCCACCCACTGGTACGGATCGGTGTTGGTCCCCAGGGCGATGTGCTCGCCCTTCCACGACGGCCTCGCGAGCTCGGCTCGCAGGCGCTCCGGGGCATTGACCTTGACGACGATCTCGCGCTCGAAGTCGCGGCCGGCGTCGAAGTCCAGGTAGGTGTGGGTCGGGCGTGCGAAACAATAAGTGCAAGCGTGACTGCAGCCACGGTAAGGATTGATCGTCCACCGAAACGGCATCTGCGAAGCCTCGGGAACGCGGTTGATGATCGACTTGGCCCGGATCTCGTAGAACCGGGTCGGGATCGCGTCAGGCGCCTCCCAGTGGCGGATGATCGCGTCCCCTTTGTAACCGGGGAGCCGCCCTCGCTCGTCGGCGTCGATGGTCAGGTTCTCCCAGCGCACGAACACATGTTCGCATCGACGTCAGACGGACCCCAGCACGGAACCCTCCCGGGCGACGAGCCTAAGAGTTGATGGCGCGGAGTATCGCGACGCTCTCGGGGTTGACCCCGATCAACTCGCCCGACTCGACCTCGGTGAGCCAGGCGAACTCCATGATCGACCCGCGGGCGGCATCGAGGATGCTCCGCTCAACCGCCTTGACCTCGCCCTGGACGCGATAGTGGTCGCCGCTCATAAGCGTGATTTCGGTCGTGGGTGTCATGCGCGGCGCAGAAACGTCGTTCAGGAAGGTCGGGCCGGAGTTGCCCGTCCGCAAGGTAACGCTTCGGCCGGCTGCCCGCGTATCGAGGGCTGGCCCCGCGAGTCTCGATCATTGCCTCAGGTTCCGCGCCTCAGCGCTGAATGTGCCTTGGTGGCATTCGAGCCTGAGCCTGAAGTCGTCCTCACGGGGTCAGCTCGCTTGCCAGGCTACTCTCAGCGGCGACCACGCGCAATACGGCGTGCTACGGTGAAACTATGGGCGGCTCTGTCGCCCGCGAGGTTCTTCCCGCCGACGCAGCGAATCTCCCTTCGAACCTCAGAGAACGCGCCGGCAAAGGAGGAGACGGATGCCCTGGTCCGCAAGTTCGGAGGTCCCGGTTCTCGGACTGCGGCGAAACGGGGCCGGGGGCGGTCATTTTCAGCGGAGGCCCACCGAGGTGACTCCGTGAAGACGACGCGCGAACGGGCCGAGGAGAAGCGACAGGAGAAACTGGAGCTCGTCCGCGAGCAGGTCGAGAGCGGGTCGCTCGTGATTCGGCCCATGACTGACGAGGAGCGAGAGCGCTACCCGCCGCGCCCCGCGACGCCCAAGAACGCGCGCGGGAGATGAGCATGCGCGAGCCCGAGGGATTGCTTGCCCGGGTCCGGCAGCTCCGGCGCGCCGGGGCCCAGCCTGAGAAGCCCGCACAGGGCGCCACCGACGCTGACAGCTTGGCCACTCTGGAGGCGCGAGTTGCGCATCTGGAGCAGCTCCTGGAGGGACTTCAGGACTCCGTCCATCGCGAGTCGGAGCGGCAGACCAAGCTGATCGCCGATCTGCAAGCCCAGCTTCACCCGACGGCCATCGCCGCGGCCCTCAGCAAGGACGCTCGCGAGCGCGGGCTCGAGTGACCGCCTTCTTCATCCCGGGCCTTGCCGATGACCGGCAGGCCGCGGAGCGGGCGTACACCGTCATGCGTACGGAGATTGAACACGAGATGGGCCGCCCCCCCAACGCGCGCCGGATCGTGCGCCTGTGGACGCGCCGGGGAAGCATCGACTGCATTACCGAGGTGGGCAGCAGCGACCCCTTGCTCGGAGGCACGGTGATGGCGATCTTCGACATGGGCACGCGCCAGCCTTACGTCGTCTGCTGGCAGCCCGATGGCGAGCATGATGGCGGCCGCGAGGTCCTCCCATCGAGTGCCTACTCGGTGTCCGAGTTTGAGTCATGAGCCGGCGGACCTGAGGCGCCGGACGCATCGTCGGCCCCCCGGCCCAGCGCGCTGGGCCGCGCACAGCTAGACTTATAGCCTCGTGCCGGGCCTGAAGTCCGGCGAAGTAGTGCCAGCGTTCGTAGTTGTTGCTCCTGCACCTCCCGCGTTTCGCAGCACACGACCTCCCGGGAGGAATGTAATGGCTACAGGAACCGTGAAGTGGTTCAGCGACGACAAGGGCTATGGCTTCATCACACCCGATGACGCCACCAAGGACCTGTTCGTTCACCACAGCGCTATCCAGGGCAGCGGCTTCAAGTCGCTGGCCGAGGGCGCGAAGGTCAGCTACGACGCCGAGCAGGGCCCCAAGGGTCCCGCCGCGGCCAACGTTCAGCTGATCTAGCTCGTAACCGAACGCGCGGCACAGAAGGATCCGGCCATCCGGCTGGGTTCTTCTACCGCGCGGCGCGGGCGAGCAGTGACGCCTCGCCACTCAAAGTCTGGCTGGTAGCGGCCGTGATCAGGACCTCGACCAGGTCCCCAGGCGCGCCCACGCCCTCGAAGTTGACCACCTTGTTGTGGCGCGAGCGGCCCCGCAGACGGCTTGGGTCGGTCCGTGACGGGCCTTCCACGAGCACCTCCAGGGTCCGCCCGACGAAGCGCTGCGAGCGCTCGCGGGCTCGCCGCTGAATCACCTCGACGAGACGCTCCATGCGCGCGACCTTCACCTCGTGTGCCACCTGGCCGGGGAGCTCGGCCGCCTCGGTCTCCCGGCGCGGCGAATAGATGAAGGTGAACGCTCCGTCGTAACCGACCTGTTCGGCGACCTCGAGGGTCTGCTCGAAGTCGGACTCGGTCTCTCCGGGGAAGCCGACGATAATGTCGGTGGTCAGCGCGCAGTCGGGAACGTGCTCGCGGATCAGGGCGACTCGGTCCAGGTAGCGCTCCCGGGTGTAGGTGCGGCGCATGCGCTTGAGCACTGGACTCGAACCGGACTGGAGCGGCAGATGGATGTGCTCGCAGAGTGCCGGCAACTCAGCGTGGGCGCGGATCACGTCCTCGCGCATGTCCTTGGGGTGCGGGCTGGTGTAGCGGATCCGCTTGATCCCGTCCACCGCGTCCACTTTGTTCAGCAGCTCGGCGAAGGTGATCCGCTGGTCCCGCGGGAGGTCACGGCCATAAGAGTTGACGTTCTGGCCGAGCAAGGTGACCTCGGAGACTCCGTCGGCGGCGAGACGGCGAACCTCCTCGACGAGTTCGCCGGGCGCCCGACTGACCTCGCGGCCGCGCGTCGAAGGCACGATGCAGTACGAGCAGACCGAGTTGCAACCGACGCTGATCTGCAGCCAGCCCTGGAACTCGCGCGCCCGCTTGGCGGGGAGATGTCCGGTGAAGCCCTCGAACTCGAAGAACCCTTGGGCGGTCAGCGAGTCGCTGGTCAGAAACTCGGCCAGACGGTGGACCTGCCCAGGACCGAAGGCGACGTCGACGAACGGGAAGCGGGTGAACACCTCGTCCTTGACCGACTGCGCCCAGCAGCCGCCTACTCCGATGACCCGTTGCGGGTCCTCGCGCTTGAGGCGCTTGGCCTCGCCGAGATGGGCGACGAAGCGGCTGTCGGCGGCCTCGCGGATCGAGCAGGTGTTGAAAAGGATCAGGTCGGCACCTGCACGAGAGTCGGCCTCGGCGTAGCCCAGCGACTCCAGCATCCCCTTGATGCGCTCGGAGTCGTGCTCGTTCATCTGACAGCCGAACGTCGTCACGTGGTAGCGCTTCATCGCCTTCGGAGGGTACCGCCGGTCCCACTTGGGGCTCACTGCGCGTGTCGAGCGGCACACGCTTTGGCCGGATGGGGGCCCGGATGGGTCACGTTATGCTCCACCGCGGGAGTTGAGGACAACCCGACGGAGGTGTCGGCAGTGAGCCCGAACGAGGCGGAAGTGGCATCCCCAGAAACGTTCCGCAGGTTTGAGCGTGCGTTCGATCGCTTCGATCACGAAGACAACCGCCGGCGGTATGACCCTCGGCCCGGCGAGGACGCCTACCTCCACCTCGTTGACCTAAAACGGGCGCTCCGCCCGCGGCTCGAACAGGCGCGTGGCGAATGGTTAGATTTTGGCGCCGGCCGCGCGCCTTATGCGCGGTTCATGACCCAGACACGGCTGCGGTACGCGGATTTCCCCACCGACGAGGGGTTTGGGGTCGGGCTGGACTACAGATTGGAACCGGGCCAGCCGTGTCCGGCGCCCGACAGCTGCTTTGACGGGATCCTCTCCAGTCAGGTCCTCGAGCACGTGGACGATCCGCACGCCTATCTCGGGGACGCTCTCCGGATGCTCAAGCCAGGAGGGCAACTCCTGCTGACGACTCACGGCATATGGGAAGACCATCCCTGCCCGCTCGATCTTTATCGCTGGACCCAGCAGGGTCTTGCGCACGACCTCTCCTCCGTTGGCTTTGAGGTGACCGAGTGCGTTCCGCTCACATGCGGCGTCCGGGGCCTGCTCCAGCTGCTCACCTTCGAGATGGACAAGCTCAGCTGGCGCGACCGGAGCATCTCGCCGACGGGTCGCTACTTCGGGGTCACCGGCCTGCTCCTCGGTGCACTACGGCTCTACACGCGTTATCGGCGACAGGCGCTCCACGCATATGCAGACCGAGCCTTTGCTGCCGACAGCATCGGCCACGAAGGCGCCCAGGGGATCTACACGACGCTCATGATCACGGCCGTCAAGCCCACTGCCTAACCAGACGTCGCCTCAGCGGGCGTACTCGACGGCGCGCGACTCCCGGATCACGGTCACCTTGATCTGCCCCGGATACTCGAGCTCCTTCTCAATTTCTCTAGCGATCTCATACGAGAGCATCGTGGCGGCGTCGTCGTCGATGTGTCCCGGCGCGACCATCACGCGGATCTCGCGCCCGGCCTGCATGGCGTAGACCTTGTCGACGCCGTTGTGGCGGCCCGCGATCTGCTCCAGATCCCGCAGCCGCTTGACGTACTGCTCAAGTGACTCGCCCCGCGCGCCGGGGCGGGCTCCCGACAGGGCATCCGCGGCCTGCACGATCACCGCCTCGATGGTCTGGGGCTCGACCTCATTGTGGTGGGACTCCATGGCGTGAGCGACGGCCTCCGATTCCCCGTACTTGCGCGCCAGATCCCCGCCGACCAGGGCGTGGGGACCCTCGATCTCGTGCGTGACCGATTTGCCGATGTCGTGCAGGAGCGCGGCCCGGCGCGCGGTCTTGGGGCTGGCCCCCAGCTCCTGGGCCATCATGGCCGCCAGCTGCGCGACCTCGACTGAGTGGGCGAGAACGTTTTGGCCGTAGCTGGTGCGAAAGCGCAGCCTGCCCACGAGCCGGACGAGCTCGGGATGCACCCCCTGGACGCCGGCGTCGAACACCCCCTGCTCACCGAGCTCAACGATGTGATCCTCGAGCTCTGACTTGGTCTGGTAGTAGGTCTCCTCGATCCGCGCGGGATGGATGCGGCCGTCGGAGAGCAGCTTCTCGAGGGTCAGGCGGGCGATTTCCCGCCGCACGCCGTCAAACCCGGAGAGGACCACCGCACCGGGTGTGTCGTCGATGATGAAATCCACGCCGGTCAGGTTCTCGAGCGCACGGATGTTGCGGCCCTCGCGGCCAATGATCCGTCCCTTCATGTCGTCGGACGCGAGCTGAACCACCGACACCGTGGTCTCGGCGGCGTGGCCGGCGGCGAGGCGCTGCATACAGACCGAGAGGATGTTGCGCACCCGGCGGTCGGCCTCACGCTTGGTCTCCTCCTCGATCTGGCGGATCCTGCGGGCGGCGTCGTGGCGGGCCTGCTCCTCGATCTCCTTGAGCAGGATCTGTTTGGCCTTGGCGCCTGACATGCCGGCGAGCCGTTCGAGCGTGTGCTCCACCTCCACACGGCTGGAGGACAGCGCCTCCCGTTCACCCGCCAGTTCGGCCTCCCGTTCGCTGAGCGCGGTCTCACGACGCTCCAGGGCGCTGTTGCGCTCGGTGAGGGCCGACTGGAGCGCGGCGGCGGTGGCGCTGTCGGCCTCCCGGCTGGGGGCCGCCGCGGCGCCGTGCGTGCGCCCGTAGAGGACCGCGGCAACCACGATTCCGACCGCGATGAGCGCTGCGGCACCGATGATTTCCATGGTCGTTTCCTCTCGTGAGGCCCGGATGACCCGGACCCATATCCCTAATTGCTATTTGAGAGCGACCGAGCGGCCCGTTCGGGATGCACGAACGGATGCCAGGAAGACGACGGTGGGGCAGCAGGGGACTGAAGCGGTTAGCTAGAGCTGTCCAACACCGTTCTGGATCGCCGCGACGATCCGTTGCAGATTGTCGTCAACACTGAAAATTCTGAGAACCGATATCTGAAGATTTGCTGGTGTTTTGCGGCCCGTCGGACCGTTCGTTCGCTAACTGAATCCTAGTACCGAGCGTCAAGCGGCGCAATTGCCCCGCCCGTTCCGGGTTTTTCAGTCGTCGCGGGCGTAGGCGGCCAGCGCGTCTAACGCAAGCTCGCTCTCGTAGCCCTTGCGGAGCAGAACTCCCAGGGCGCGGTCGCGCTGGCGGCGATCCTCAGGCGGGACCGGGTAGCGGCGCCGGAGCAGCTCCAGCGCGCGCTCGAGCTCAGTCGGCTGTGAGTCGGAAGCCTCGGTCGGCGACGCCAGCGCCTCCTCGACCACCCCGCGGTCGATACCCCGTGAGAGCAGCCCGCGGCGGATGCGTTCGCTCCCCCACTGCTCGAGCTCGCGCTTATCGGA
>JBAPXO010000832.1:0-2607 GCA_049284255.1 Solirubrobacteraceae bacterium
TACGATCCCAGCTCCACTCGCTAAGCGTTCGGCCGTCCGCGGACGTGCATTTCGCTCCATGTGGGCTGGGTGGACGTCGCGCTGCTGAGACAAGTCGCTACGCGTCGGCGGCGCGTTTGCGGAGTTCCCGACTTGAGACGCAGCACTCATCGGCGCCCGAGCGCGGACAGCCTCAGCAATCGAGCATCAGCACTCTCCCCACGCCGACCAGACTTCTCCCTTGTCGCCGATCCGGCCACCGTGTTCCGGCTGCTGCTCCAGGTCGTCCCGGCTCTGAAGCGGGAGTCTGCAGACCGCCCGGAGTCGCGCCAAGGGTGCCCGTGGTTCGTGAGAGCGGTCGCGTGCCCGACGGTGGCTGTCAGCTCTCGCCGTCATCGACGGCATACTGCAGGCATGTCGTTCATCGACGCGAGTGAGATGACGAGCGCGGAGCCACTCTCGGGATGGAAGGGGCGCTTCTTTCACTCGGAGAACATGACGTTCGCAACCTATGAGGTTGACGCTGAGGCGGTTGCGATTCACGAGCACCACCACCCCCAGGAAGAGGTCTGGAACGTGACCGCCGGCCAGATCGCCATCTCGATCGACGGCACCGAGCAGATTCTCGGCGCTGGCGACGCAGCGGTGGTTCCTGCTAACGCGCCGCATCATGCTCGCGCCTTGACGGCTGCGACGGCGGTCATCGTTGACTACCCAGTGCGTCGGCAGATCCCGGGTCAGGCTCACAACGCCTGACGCACCTAAGCGATTGGATTCTCTGCGCCACGCGCACCGGGGGACAGGCCAACCACAGCCACTGCTGGTATGTCGCCCAGGCAGCCATGAGCTGCCGGCTTCCGCTTCGGGCGCGGGCCGACTAAGCCTCGATCCACCGTTTCTCAGCGGGGATCCGTCCGGGGCTGGGGTTTAAATGACCTCCTGAGCAGGCAGAAAGCTGTCGTATGCGGCGACGGCGGGCCTGCACCAGGAGGTCACCATCATGGTGAAGGGTCTGCCGGACGGCGCCCGGGTCGTTTTTGACGACCGGCGGGCGGTCGCCAACGCGGGGATGTTGCTGCCTGGGGTGCTGGCTGAGCGGCTCGGGATTGAGGCGCTGATCGATGGGATCGTTGATCTCGGTGACCGGCCGGGGGCGGCGAACCCGGGGCGCAAAGTCATGACCTTGGTGTCGGCGATGGCGTTGGGCGCGGACTGCATTGATGACTGTGACGTGCTGCGCTCGGGACAGACCCGCGCGGTGCTCGGCCACGGAGTGTCAGCCCCGTCGACGCTGGGCACGTTTCTGCGGGCGTTCACGTTCGGGCATGTCCGCCAACTCGACCGTGTGCTGGCACAGAGCTTGGTCAGAGCGTGGACCGCGGGCGCCGGCCCGGGCAGCGACCGGCTCATCGTCGATATCGACTCGTTTGTCGGCGAGGTCTTCGGCTACGCCAAGCAGGGCGCCGGCTACGGATACACGCACAAGCTCGGATATCACCCGATCGTCGCGACGCGCGCGAGCACGGGCGAGGTGCTGCACATCCGGGCGCGCAAAGGGTCGGCGAACACCGCGCGCGGCGCGCTGCGGTTCGTCGAGGAACTCATCCCTCGCGTCGCGCGCGCGGGCGCGACCGGCCCGAGGCTGTTGCGCGCCGACTCGGGGTTCTGGAACACCACGATCATGACCCGCCTGCACGCCGCGGGGTGGACGTATTCGATCGGGGTGCGCCAGCAAAAGCACGTCGTCGCAGCGATCGCGGCGATCGGCGAGACCGACTGGCAGACGATCGATGACTATCCCGAGACCGGACAGGCACAGATCGCCGAGACAATGCTCGGCCAGCGACGGCTGATCGTCAGACGCACCCGCCTGGTCGGCGCCCAAGCCGAGCTATGGCCCGACTGGCGCCACCACGCATTCTTGACCAACCGCACCGAGGCCATCGAGCTCGTCGAAGCCGAACACCGCCAGCACGCCGTGGTCGAGCTCGCGATCCGCGACCTCAAAGACCAAGCGCTGGCGCACTTCCCCTCCGGCCGATTCCTGGCCAACGCCGCCTGGACGGTGATCGCCGCGCTCGCGCACAACCTCCTGCGGTGGACAATGCTGATCGGTCTGCCGGACACGATCATCCCGACCGCCCGCACCCTGCGCCGCCGGCTACTGACCGTTCCCGGCCGCATCACCCGCACCGCCCGGCGAGTGACACTCCAGATGCCTGCCCGCTGGCCCTGGGAGACACAGTTTCTCGCCGCGCTCACCCGCCTGCGCGCCGTCCCCGCGCTCACCTGACCAACCCGGACGTCAACACAGACGACCCGCGCCTGACCCCCGGGCCTCGGCCTGCGCCCAATCACCCCCGTCACATCGCCGTGACGACCTCAACCGGCCCCACCCGCCGGTCGCGACGGCCTCAACTGGCCCCACCTCACCATCAGCCAGCCGCAACGGCCTAAGGCCGGCGCTACCCCAACATCAAGCCCGCAACGGTGGATCGAGGCTAAACGGAGCCGACAGACCTTTGTGAGATGGCCGCTGCACACACCAGGAGCCATCTCGCCCGCGCGCTGAGCGGCGCGCTCCGCTTCTGCTTTGGCTCCGGGAGCGGTCGATGCGACAGCCAGACC
>JBAPXO010000833.1:0-1823 GCA_049284255.1 Solirubrobacteraceae bacterium
GTTCCCTCGCCGAGCGCACGGGCGCCGAAGTCGACCTGACCGGGCATCTGGAGCGCCGCCCGCCGGCCGCAGTCGAGGCCGCGGCGTACTTCGTGGTCGCCGAGTCGCTGACCAACACCGCCAAGCACGCCCCGGGCGCCCGCGTCCGCGTGGGACTGTCACAGGCAGGTGGCCGCTTGGCGGTCGAGATCGTCGACACAGGCCCCGGAGGCGCGATCGCCACAGGCAGCGGACTGACCGGATTGCGCCAGCGCGTCGGAGCCCTGGACGGAACCCTGGAGGTCTCAAGCCCCGCCGGACAGGGGACGAGGGTGCGAGCGGAGCTCCCGTGCGAGTAGTCATCGTCGAGGACCACGCGCTCCTGCGCGAGGGGATCACTGCCCTGCTGCAGGAGAACGACATCGAGGTCGTCGCTCAGGCGACCGACGGCCCGGGGCTGCTGCGGATCATCGAGGGGCACCATCCCGATCTCGCGATCTGCGACGTCCGGCTGCCCCCCACCTTCACCGACGAGGGGATCCGCGCCGCCCTGGAGGCACGCCGGCGCCATCCCGAGCTGGCCGTGCTTGTCCTGTCGCAGTACGTCGAGCCCGCGTACTCGGGCGAGCTGCTGGCCTCCGGCGAGGGCGGCGTCGGCTACCTGCTCAAGGAGCGGGTCGGGGAGGTGCGCACGTTTGTCGACGCCGTGCGCCGCGTCGCCGCCGGCGGCACGGCGCTCGACCGAGAGGTGGTCGGCTCCCTGGTGCGCGAGCGAGACCGCGGCGCCGCCGGCGCCGGGATCGACGTACTGACGGCTCGCGAGCGCGAGACCCTGGAGCTGGTCGCCCAGGGCCGCAGCAACGCGGCGATTGCCCGCGAGCTCGTGGTCACCCTCGGAGCGGTCGAGAAGCACGTCACCAACATCTTCGCCAAGCTCGATCTCCCGGCGACCGACGACGATCATCGCCGGGTGCTCGCCGTGCTGGCCTATCTACGGGCGACCGACGCCTGAGCGCTCGCCGCGCGCGGCCTGCTCGGCGATCCAGCCGTCGATGAGCTGTCCGGCGATCGAGAAGGTGCCGCGGGACGCGGTGACCCCCTCCACCTCGCCGGGCGTGAACCATCGGGCGTCGCGGATCTCTGACTCCTGGAGCATGAGCTCGCCCGAGGCGTAGCGCGCGCGGAAGCCCACCATCAACTGGTGGGGAAACGGCCACGACTGTGACCCGAAGTAGGTGATGTCGCGCACCTCGATCCCGGTTTCCTCGTGAACCTCGCGGGCGAGCGCCTGCTCAAGGGTCTCGCCGGGCTCGACGAACCCCGCGAGCGTCGAATAATGGGGCTGGCGGCGGCGCGTGCCCCACGCCAGCAGCGCCTGCTCCTCGTCCTGGCCGCGAGTCACGAGCACGATGATCGCCGGGGTGACGCGCGGGTAGGCGTCAAGGCCACAGTTGGGACAGTGACGAACCCGCTCGTGCGGATCGGCCACGGTCTCGGTCCCGCAGCGTCCGCAAAAGCGATGGGTGTGGTCCCACTCGACGACCTGGACGGCGCGGGCGGCGATCGCCCACAGCTCATCCGCGATCCGGCCGTGGAGGGCGCGCAGGCCGATCCACTCCAACCCTTCGGGCGCGTCCTGGCCGCAGCCGTCGACAGCGATCACCGCGCGCTCGTCGACTGAGCCAAGGACGTGACGCGGGCCCCATGGCAACCCCTCGGGCGGGAGCTCCACCTGATCTCCATCGATCGCGACCAGCACCAGGTCACCGGAGACGCAGACCAGCAGCGGCGCTCCCGGAAACCGTTCCGGCGGGAGCATGTGGGCTTCCAGAGCGACGCTGGAC
>JBAPXO010000834.1:0-6229 GCA_049284255.1 Solirubrobacteraceae bacterium
ACGCTCATCGCGCGCACTTGGGAGCTCAGCTCACGCTCGCGCAACCCGAGGACAGGGCGGTCGACAGTCACCACGAGGGCCTCGTAGCCGTGCTCGGCCGCGCCCGCAACGAGCTCCCGGGTGATTCCTCGGTCCACGAACACGTAGAGACCGAACCACCGAGGCGCCCCCGGAACCTCGCGTGCTACCTCGGCGTACGAGGTCGTGCTCAGCGTCGACAGGCAGAGGATCGTGTTCGTGGCTGCGGCCGCCCGGGCGGTCGCGAGCTCGCCCTCAGGGTGGGCCAGGCGCTGGAACGCCGTCGGGGCGATGAGCAGCGGGTGAGGGCGCCGCACGCCGAGGAGCTCGACGCTCGGATCCCAGCTGGCGGCCCCCACGAGCACCCGGGGGCAGAGCGCAAGCCGCCGCCAGGCGGCGACGTTGTCGGCGAGCGAGACCTCTTCGCCCGCGCCGCCGGCGATGTAGCCGGCCGGTCCCGGTTCCATCGAGGCCGCGGCGGCGCGCTCGTAGGCGCTGACCGAGAGCAGGGGCTGGTGGTCCATGCTCACCAAAGCTACGGAAATAGCGGGGGCGGCTTTGTCGGAGCTCCAAACAGCCCGCAGTTTGGCGCTATTTGGCCCTGGCGGAAGTTCCTGCGTTTTCCGAGAATCGTCGTTGTGGAGGGGGGCGAGATCCGCTTTGATGGCCGTCAGGTTGACGCTGGTTATCGAGTGAAGAACGGGGTGTGAAAGCGGTATGGCAAATAGTCGCGGCGGGGCTGGCAAGGCGGCTTGCGAGAACTGCTTCTTTCACGAGAACCTGCTCTGCGCCGTCGCCGCCACCGGCCCCTGCGCAAGCTTTCGCCCCGCCCACCCCGACGGGCTGCGCCCGCCGAGCCAACTGCGATTCGTGTTCCGCCAGGAGCGTCGCCTCCAAGTGGCGTGGGCGTTCCCGTCGCCCAGCGACCAGGTCGCGCTGCACAACTGAGTCGCCGGCCCCGGGTCGGCGAGGCGGATGTGAGCCGTCGTGAGTCGCCGGCCCGGGTCGGCGCGGCGGATGTGAGCCGTCGTCCGGGGCGGCTCGTATATGTTTACGGCCATGTACTTGCCGCTGCTCGGAGGGTTCGTCGCCCTCGTGCTCCTCTCGGTGCTGATGGGGTGGATCATGGATACGTCCCGCCGCGACCGCGAGGCTGAGCGCAAGCCGCCGGTGATCAAGCCGCGCCGCTGAGTCCGCGGGGCCTGGTCTGACCCGAAGCTCCGGTCTGCCCCCGGAGGCTCATGGATTCCCGCTGTTTGCGCCCGACTGGATGACGGGGAGACTAGGATCCCGGTGGAGTAGACGAGAGGAGTGGTGTGCGGTTTACCGTGCTTGGCAAGTCCCCGTCGTGGCAGGACGCGGCTGGGGCCTGCAGCGGATATCTGGTTCAGGAGGACGACTTCACGCTGCTGCTGGACTGCGGCAACGGCGTCTTCTCCAAGCTGCGCAAATTCTGCGACTACGTCGACGTCGACGCAGTTCTCATCACCCATCTGCACGCCGATCATTTCCTCGATCTCGTGCCCTTCAGCTACGCCCTGAGCTACGCCCCGCGCCAGCAGCCGGTGGCGGTCGGTGGCTGGCCGGGCACCGACTCGCCCGCCCGGCCTGCGCTCTATGTCCCCAACGGCGCCCCGGCGGTCTTCCGCAAGGTGGTTGGGTGCTGGGGCAACGACGACCTCGTCGACAAGGCGTTCGCGATCCACGAGTACACCGAACACGACGAGCTCACGGTTGGGCCGCTGAGCATCCGCTTCTGCGAGGTCCCCCACTTCACCAAGACCTACGCCGTCGAGCTCGCGAGCAACGGCCTGCGGATGACGTTCAGCGCCGACTGCAGCCCCAACGAGCAGCTCGTCGACTTCGCACGCGACACCGACATGCTGCTCATCGAGGCGACCCTCCCGCGTCCCGAGCGCACCGGCAAACGCGGCCATCTGACCCCGAGCGAGGCCGGTGAGCACGGCCGGGCCGCGGGCGCCCGGCGGCTCGTCTTGACCCACTACTCCGACGAGCTCGATGCCGAATGGGCGCGCGCAGAGGCCGTCGAGAGCTACGGGGGCGAGGTCGAGCTCGCCCACGAAGGCGCGGTCTACACCGTCTAGGAGTTGCCGTGCCCGACCGCGACCTGTTTGCCAACTTCGACCGCATGCGGCGCGAGATGGATGAGCTGTTCGGCGATGTCTTCGCGCGCGCGGGTATTGGGCGCGGCCGGCCGGCGTCGTGGCCTGCCGTCGACGTCGCCTACGCCGATGACCCCCCTCGCGTGATCGTGACCGCCGAGCTGGCGGGCGTCGAGGTCGACCAGATCGCGCTTCAGATCGAGGGCCGCCGGCTCGTGCTCGCCGGCCGGCGCGGGCCACCCGAGCCCCAGGGCGAGGTCTACCAGCAGGTCGAGATCGAGCGCGGCGTCTTTCGGCGCAGCATTGACCTCGGCGCCGAGGTGGTGGGCGACCAGGCGCGAGCCAGCTACCAGGACGGGATGCTGCGCGTCGAGCTTCCGCTGGCGGGTTCGTTCACGCGTGTGCGCGCGGTCCAGATCGAGGGTCGCGGCTCGTGATCGAGGTGGGCGCACCCGTCGGGACCGCCCAGGAGGTGGCCGTCGACGGCGCCGCCCGCTTCCCGGCTCGCGTCGGCGTGCTGCCGCTGCGCGACGCCGTCAGCTTTCCGGAGATGGTGATCCCACTCAACGTCGGGCAGGAACGAAGCATCGCGCTGGTCAACGACGTCCTGCGCGGCGACCGCTCGATCGCGCTGCTCGCCGGCCGCGAGCTCGAGGTCGAGACCCCGTCGCCCGAGCAGCTGCACTCCGTGGGGGTGCTGGGAAACATCGCGCGGATGGTGCGCTTGCCAGATGGGACGTTGCGCATTCTGGTCCAGGGCGGTGCGCGCGTGCGCGTCGAGGATTGGGTGCAGACCGAGCCCTACCTCGTGGCCGAAGTCGTGGAGGCGCCCGACGAGGTCACGGAGGGCCCCGAGGTGGTGGCGTTGATGCGCAACGTCCAGCAGACCTTTGGGAGCATCGCCGGGCAGGTTCCCTACCTTCCCGAGGAGCTCGGGGTGATGGTCGCCAACGTCGATGACCCGGTGCTCCTCACCAACCTCGTCTGCGGTGCGCTACGGCTGTCGACGGACGAGAAGCAGTCGCTGCTCGAAGACCTCGACGTCTCAAGCCGTCTGCGCAGGCTCGCCGAGATCCTGGCCCGCGAGCTCGAGGTCGTCGCGCTCGGCACCAAGATCCAGACCCAGGTCCAATCGGAGCTCGACAAAGGCCAGCGCGAATACTTCCTGCGCCAACAGCTGAAGGCGATCCAGGACGAGCTCGGCGAGGGCGACGAGGTCCAAGCCGAGGTCAATGAGCTGCGCGAGCAGCTCGAGGCGCTCGTGCTCCCCGAGGAGGCCTCAAAGCAGGTCGACCGCGAACTCAGCCGGCTCGAGCGTCTACAGCCGGCGATGGCCGAGTACGGCGTCGTGCGCAACTACCTGGAGTGGATCGCCTCGCTTCCCTGGGGTAAGTCGACCGAGGACAACCTCGACCTGGCGCATGCCCGCAAGGTTCTCGATGAGGATCACTACGACATCGAGCAGGTCAAGGACCGGATCCTCGAGTTCCTCGCCGTTCGGTCGCTGAACCCGGAGGCACGGGGCTCGATCCTGCTCTTCGTGGGTCCCCCCGGGGTCGGCAAGACCTCGCTCGGACGCTCGATGGCGCGGGCGCTCGGCCGGCGCTTTGAACGCATCAGCGTCGGCGGGGTGCGCGACGAGGCAGAGATCCGCGGCCACCGCCGCACCTACATCGGCGCGCTGCCCGGAGTGATCGTGCGCGCGCTCCGCGACGCCGGCGCCAACAACCCGCTGTTCATGATCGACGAGATCGACAAGATGGGTGCCGACTTCCGCGGTGACCCGGCGAGCGCCATGCTCGAGGTCCTCGATCCTGAGCAGAACGCGACCTTCCGCGATCACTACCTCGATCTGCCCTTTGACCTCTCGAGGGTGATATTCGTGTGCACCGCCAACACCCTGGAGACGATCCCCGCTGCGCTGCGTGATCGCATGGAGGTGATCCAGCTCGCCGGCTACACGCATGCCGAGAAGCTCGAGATCGCCAAGCGCTACCTCGTCGCCCGACAGATCGAGCGCAACGGCCTGACCAGCCGGCGGATCGCGTTCTCTGACTCCGCGCTGCGGTCGATCATCTCCGACTACACCCGCGAGGCCGGGGTGCGCCAGCTGGAAAGGGAAATTGGAACCGTCACTCGCCGCATCGCCCGGCAGGTCGCCGAGGGAAAGGTCACTCGCAAGGTGACGATCACCGAACCCCGCGTCCGCGACCTGCTGGGCAGGCGCCGCTTCTTCTCCGAAAGCCGGCGCCGGACGTCGCGGCCCGGGGTGGCGACGGGGCTGGCGTGGACGCCGGTGGGAGGCGAGGTCCTGTTCATCGAGGCCAGCGCGTCGGCCGGACGCGGCGCGCTCACGATCACCGGCCAGCTCGGCGAGGTAATGCGCGAGTCCGCCCAAGCCGCGCTCTCCTACGTGCGCGCGAACGTCGCGCAGCTGGTACCCGGGCTGGCGCCCGGCTGGTTCGCCGAGCACGACATCCACATCCACGTCCCGGCCGGAGCGATCCCCAAGGACGGGCCGAGCGCCGGGGTGGCGATGGTCACCGCGCTGGCCTCACTGCTCTCGGGGCGTCCCGTGCGCTCCGACGTGGCAATGACCGGGGAGGTGACGCTCACCGGTCAGGTGCTGCCGATCGGAGGTCTGAAGGAGAAGGCTCTGGCCGCTCAGCGCAGCGGGATCAAGACCGTGATCGCTCCCGCGCTCAACGAGCAGGACATCGAAGACATCCCCGCCCACCTGCGCGGCACCCTCCGTTTCGTCTTCGCATCGACGGTCGACGAAGTTCTCAAAGCAGCTCTGGCAACTCGGCGCCAAACCGGGTATCCCTTATCCTGACGAGTACCCGAGCCAATACCGAGGGAGACCGATGGCATCACGCAGCAAGAAAGCCGCCCAGGCGGTGCCGTTCAGCACCGCCGATCTGGCCAAAATCACGAAGGCCACCCCGTACATCCAGCGCCTGATTTCAGACCAGGAGCTGCGGGACAATCTCCGGACGGCGCTCGACTCGAGCCGGCGCGCGCTTGACCGGTTGACCTCGAGCAAGGCGCCGCATCAGGCGGTGCTCGAGGACAAGAAGCTCCACAAGGAAGTGCGCAAGGCGACGGACGCCCTGCGTGAAGCTTCCCAGGCCATCAACCAGGCGTCCAAGCCCAAGAAGAAGCGCCGCCTCGGACGCAAGCTCCTGATCCTGGTGATCGGCGCGGGCGTCGCGCTCGGTGCCTCCGAGGGCCTGCGCTCGAAGGTTCTGGACACCCTGTTCGGTGCCGAGGAGGAGTTCCAGTACACCCCGCCGGCCGGCGCCCCGACAACGCCTCCGGCCAGTCCGGTGACCGCAGCGTAGACGTTACGTTGCGACACAGCGGTTTTGCGTGAGGGCGCCCTGGGGCGCCCTCACTGCGTTAAGCGCGCGGGTGTGGCCGCGGGCGCCCCGGGCCTCGCGCCTATAGCGCCTGAATCGACCGCCCCTCGCCGGCTGCCGAGGGGTGTGGTGCAAACTCGTCGCTCTTCGGCGCGGTTCTCCCACACCTACAGGCGGCGGGCGGGGTGTGGGCAAAAACGCAGCTCCGCGCCGCCCGCCGCGGGTCAGCCAACCCCGGCGAGCCGCCGCGTGTTGTCGACCGCCATGACCCGTACTTCCTCGTCACTGAAGCCGGCCGCAAAGAAGTGATCGGCCATGATCGCCAGGCCGTCCTCCACCGGCGGGTTGAACGTCTGCCCTAGGTCGCTGCCCCAGACGGTGTGCTGTGCTCCCACTGCCCGGGTCGCTTCGAAGGTCTGCTCCCAACTGCACTTCCCGGTGTACGGGGTGGTGAACGCCCGCTCCATCAGAGCGCCACGTTGCGCGAGGTCCGCTTGCACGCTCGGCGGTATCGCCTGGGACGGAAACTCCGGATGGGTGACGACGATCGTTTGCACCCCGACGTCGACGGCGGCATCCACGGCGACCAGGATCTCCGCCTGGGAGAGGTGGCCGGTGGCGAGGACCAGGTCGTGATGAGCGATGACCTCGAGCACCTCCATGAGCGCCGGCAGCGGTCGGCCCGTCTCGTCGAGGACGGGCACCGGGCCGGGCTTGACGCCGGCC
>JBAPXO010000835.1:0-3168 GCA_049284255.1 Solirubrobacteraceae bacterium
GGGCGAGGCGCGCGCGACCCTCCAGCGCCAGACCCGGGGCGCAAATCGGACCGCGCTCGCCGGCTTCGCCTTCGTGGCGATCGCCTTCGGGATCGCGCTGCCGCTGCTGATGCTGACCGGCAACCACTCCAACGCCAGTGCCCAGGTCGGCGGGGTGAAGCTCACCTCGGGGGAGAAGACCGGCCGCGAGCTCTTCGGCGAGCATTGCGCGGTGTGTCACACGCTGGCGGCCGCCAACGCCGTCGGCAAGGTCGGACCCAATCTCGACATCCTGAAGCCCGCGGCGTCGATTGTCCTGCACACGATCAATAACGGATGCCTGCCCAATCCGCCCAAGGGCGCGGCAGACGCCTGCCTCGGTCAGGGCGTGATGCCCGCCGCCGTCGTCCAGGGACAGAACGCCCAGAACGTCGCGGCCTTCGTGGCCAAGGTCGCCGGCAACGAATAGCGCTCGTTGCGAGGTCGGCGGGGCAGCCGGCCTTCCATCCGCCGAGCTCGCTGGTAGCATCGCCGCCCCGTACAGCTGAATTCCAGTCCGCTCCAGCCGCCGTAGTCGGAAAGGAAGCGGGGGACCCAGGTTGTTGGGGCTAATCGCGCCTAGCGCGTAGTGCCGCTCTTTCGGCGCGAGCCCGTCAGCTAACCCCGCAAGCACGAGAAAGAGATCGGTATATGCCGCAATCAGGTCTTGCCACGTCCCGGGGTGACCACGATGATTCGGAGGCGCGCCGTCGCCAACGGACCTCGGCTCTCGACGCCGGAGCTCGCGCGCGCCCCGACGCCCGACCGGCCAACTCGGGTGCCGGCGTGCCCGGGCGCCGCACCGTCACCATCCGCGGCCAGCGGGCCGAGCGCTACGTGCCACGTCGCGCGCGGGACCCACGACCCTCCGAGCGGCGCTACGCGCGCCCCGGCTTCCATCCCGACCGCACCGCGATGTGGGCCGTCCTCCTCGGCGTGCTCCTGATCCTCGTGGCCGCAACCAGTGCCCACGCGGCAACGCTGCACGCCGTTGTCCACCTGCACTAGCCGCGCCCACTCGCACTAGCCGCGCCCACTCGCACTAGCCGCGCCCACTGCACTAGCCGCGCCACCGCTCAACTGTGGCCCATCCGCGGGCTCAGGCAGCGCAGTTCGGGCTTCCCAGAGCGCCCGAAGCTCCGACGCTTACACGCTTCTCGAAGCGTAGTGATCCTCCGTTTATCCCCCGCCGTATAAGGGGATATGGGCGACGTTTTGCCCTTGTGCGAAGTTCGCACTAGATATAGACTTATGAAGGGTAAGCAGATGTTGTAAGTGAAGGGCAGGCTTTTGTCTTTGCCTGCCGCCTCTTCGGCTCTTTCGGTGATCAAGCCATGAAAATTTCCATGAGCAGGTTCCAGATCCACGACGACCTCACGGCGCCCGAGGGGTCGGCCGCCGTCCTGCGCGGCGCGCTCGCCTCGGGCGGCCAACTTCCCAATTTCCTCGGTGTCCTGGCCGGCTCGCCGGCCGCCCTGCGCGCTTACGCCCGGTTTCGCTCCGAGCTGCGTCACGGCAAGCTGACGCTCCCCACGCTGGAGCGAATCGCGCTCGCAGTCGCCGAGCACTATCACTCCGAGCCGGGGATCGCCATGCATTCCCGGGCGGCGCGGGGCGTCGGCCTGGCCCTCGACGAGGTCGCCCTGGCGCGTCAGTTCAACTCCAAGGACGAGCACGAGGCCGCTCTGCTGCGCTACCTCCACGCGCTGCTCGAGGATGGCCGTCCGCCGATGCACCTGCACGAAGAGGCTCGCGAGGCGGGATGGGATGACGAGGAGATCCTCGAGGCGATCGCGGCGGTGACGCTCGAGGGCTTCACGGCGATGGTCAACGTGGCCGGCGAGGTTCCGGTCGACGGCTCGACCGAGGCTTCACGAGCACTCGAGGCGGCGTAGGGCGTAGGCTCTATCAATGTCCGCTGACGAGCAGCCGGCAGAGGAGCACCCGGGGCACGGTACCTGCTGCCCCTTCTATCACGAGGCTGTCGAGCTAGTCGGACGTCGATGGACGGGCGCCATTCTGCGCGTCCTCATGGACGGGCCGCTGCGTTTTTCGGAAATTGCGCAGTCGATCCCCGAGCTCTCGGATCGCCTGCTCTCTGAGCGGATGAAAGAGCTCGAGGCTCGGGGGATGGTCGAGCGAACGGTGATTCCCGGTCCGCCGCTTCGCGTCCAGTACGAGCTCTCGGAGATGGGACGCGAGCTCGAGCCCGCGCTCGCCGAGATCCAGTCCTGGGCGCGCCGCTGGCTGCGGGGAAGCTCGCGTCCGGCGACCAGCATCCGAGCCTGAGTCGGCCACCGGTTCCCCGGGCGCGGACGGCGACGGTTCGCGCCAAGTAACGTTCCCGCGCGATGGCTGGCCCCCCTTTGACCGCTGAGGACGTGATCTCGCTCGTCGCCGAGCGTGAGATCAGGTTCATCCGCCTGTGGTTCACCGACATCCTCGGCCAGCTCAAGGCGTTCTCGATCAACGCCACGGAATTGGGCGATGCCTTCGAGGGCGGGATGGGCTTCGATGGTTCCTCGATCACCGGCTTCAACGCGATCGAGGAGTCCGACATGATCGCCCAGCCTGATCCGAGCACGTTCTGCTCTTTGCCGTGGCGCCCGGGGGAGGCCGGAGTGGCACGGATGTTCTGCGACATCCTGACTCCCGAGCGCACCCCGTACGAGGGCGACCCGCGCCACGTGCTGCGGCGGGCGATCCAGCGCGCCGAGGGCATGGGCTTCGATCACTTCTACGTTGGGCCCGAGCTCGAGTACTTCTACTTCCGTGACTCCAAGTCCACCGAGGTGCTCGACGAGGGCGGCTACTTCGATCTGACCACGCTGGACGCCGGGTCGGATCTCCGGCGCGAGACCGTGCTCGCGCTCGAGCAGCTCGGGATCCACACCGAGTACACCCACCACGAGGTCGGCCCCAGCCAGCACGAGATCGACATGCGCTACGCCGACGCGCTGAAGATGGCCGACGATTGCATGACCTACCGGATCACGGTCAAGGAATACGCGATGAAGTACGGACTGCACGCGACGTTCATGCCCAAGCCCCTGTTCGGCAAGAACGGATCCGGGATGCACACCCACCAGTCGCTGTTCCGCGACGGGGAGAACGCGTTCTACGACGGCGACGACCAGTACTTCCTCTCTG
>JBAPXO010000836.1:0-7913 GCA_049284255.1 Solirubrobacteraceae bacterium
GTCCACGATCGGCCGGGTAGCTGGGTGGTAGCCCTGGCATACACGTTCTGGGCGGCGGGGGTGGGAGCGTGGACCTTGCGTCGCGGGCCTAGGCCGGTCAGGTTCGAATGGCTGATCCTGCTCGTGGATCTCGCCGCGCTGGGAGTTCTGACGCTGCTCGCCGGCCATTCGGCCAAACAGAGCTGGACCGCCGACGTCCTCGTGTACGGCTACTTCCTGATTCCGCTGCTGGCCGCGACACAGGTGCGCCCGGGGATCTCGGCGCTCGTCGTGGTCCCGACGGCGGCGGCCTATTTCGCGACGAGCGTTGCCACGAAGTCGGCCAACCAGGAGCCGTGGGGACCGATCATCCTGGGGACGTTCGCACTCGTCGGCCTCGGCGTCGGCTGCATCGGGTTGTCATACATCCAGCGGTCCCGAGTCGCCGCGATCGAGGGGCTCGTCAAGGCCCGTACGAGTCTGCTCGACGACCTGATGACCGTCGAGTCACGGGAGCGCCGGCGGCTTTCCGAGCGCCTCCACGATGGCGCGCTCCAGTACGTGCTGGCGGCGCGGCACGATCTTGAGGACGCGCGCGAGCTGTCTGACCCCGAGGCATTCGACCGCCTCGAACTAGCCTTGACCGAGTCCTCGACCCTGCTCCGTTCGACGGTCGCCGAGCTGCACCCCGCGGTGCTCGCGCAGGCAGGCCTGGCGCGGGCACTGCGCGAGCTCGCGGACACCGCCGCGTCCACCGGGGGGTTCTCGGCCGCACTCGACACCGACGGCTGGAGCGACGAGCTGCGCACCCCGGCCGACGGCCTTCTGTACGCGACCGCCCGCGAGCTGCTGGCCAACGTCGTCAAGCACGCCGGCGCCCGCAACGTCCGCATCAGCCTCGCGCGCCAAAACGACGTCGCTCGGCTTTCGATCATCGATGACGGCCAGGGGATTTCGGATGGCAGCGTCGAGCGGAGCCTCGGTCAGGGACACATCGGACTCGCCTCCCACCAGGCCCGCGTCGAGGCGGCCGGCGGGAGCCTGGCGGTCGGCCCAGCGAGCCCGTCGGGGACCGTCGCCGAGGTCAGCCTGCCCGCGCCTTCCTAGCGCGGGCCCGGGCACTAGCCCACCCGACCCCCCGCTGACAGGGTCGGGACCGAGGCGGGCGTCAGAATGTGCGCGATCCGCAGCAGCGCCGCCGTGCCATTCTGCTCCGAGATCTCACTCTTGGGTCCGTATGTGCAGAACACGACGACAGCGATCTTCTTTTTCGGGAAGTAGCTGACGTCGCCGTTGTAGCCATAGACCTGAGGGTTGGTGATGACCCAGCGGCTGCTGACGGCCTCGCCGTAGCCGTAGTACTTGTTGGCCGTGAGCGGCCCGAGACCCACGTTGCTGGGCCCGAGCTGAAGCCGGTGTGACGCGCGCGACAGGCGCGATCCGGTGCCGAGCGCCCTTGCCCACTTCCCCATATCGGCCAGCGTCGAGTAGACGCTGCCGTTGGTGGCGAAGGGTGACGGCGTCCAGAACGTCGAGTCCTCGTAGGGGCCCCGCTCGTTGGTGTAGGCGTGCATGACCGGCGACGGCATTAGGGCGTTGCCGTTGGACGGCATCTTGGTCTGGGTCATGCCCAGGGGGCGGAAGAGCTGCTGCGCCAGCGCGGTGCCGAGAGGCTTGCGTGCAATCTTTCCCAGGATCGTGCCGAGAAGGAGATAGTTCGTGTCCGAGAAGGCCCAGTTCTTGCCCGGCGCGAACAGCAGCGGCAGGTCGGTGCCAAGTCGAATCATCGCCATTGTCGAGTAGTGCCGGTAGGGATTGGCCGCGAACGCATCGCTGAACGACTTCGTGGTCACGTAGTCCTGGATGCCCGAGGTATTGGTCGCCAGCATCCTCAGCGTCACCTGACGCGCGTGCGCGAGCCGCGGAAACCACTTGGACACGGGGGCGCTGAGGCTCACCTTGTGCTGGTCGACGAACCGCAGCAACAGCGTGGCATCCATCGATTCCATGACGTTTCCGGTCCGGAAATGCATGGTTCGCGTCGCCGGGACGCCCGTCAGAGCGCTGCCGAGCGCACCGGTGGCAAGTGGCCGGCCGTTGATCCAGACGCCGTAAACCATCGAGTTGAGTGACGCGCTGCGAAACAGCTGCCGCATCGAGCTGGCGACCTTCCCGGCACGCGGGTCCGGTCGAGACTTAGAAGCTCCGGCGCTTTCCCCGGTAACGGCGCCGGTCAGCACAAAGGCGCCGACGACAAGCAAGGCAGCAAACGTGGTGCGAGTCCGAAACAAATTTTTCCCCCTACGACCGACATCCAGTGGCGGGACAGCAGCGGCGATTGTTTCAGACGAGCGCGAGGCATGACGTCGGTCGCTGTCCCTCGGTCGACCGACCGCAGCGTCAGCCGTTCGGCGACGGCATCTGCTCGCAAGCTCAGCTGGTCGCTGTCACATTAGGGTCCGGGTTTGGGTCATCCCGGTAGACCGACACCGCCAAGCAAGATGACAGGAGAGCGCGCCATGCCCTACGCCGTGGATTTCAACGATGTCTCGACGGTCGGCCTGGAGTCCTCGCCGGTTGCACCCGCGCTCGCTGGAATGCGGGCGCACGAGGCCCGCTATTTCAAGAACAAGTACGACCACGTCTTCACGGTGGAGCCCGCGAGCGACGCCGAGGCGACCATCGACTGGGTGCACCGGATCCTCAAGGAGGAACGCGACATCGTCATCTCGTCTCGCCCGCTCGAGGCTACGGCCTTCCAAGTCGAGAACATCCGAATCGCCTACGTCTTCTACGAGAGCGGGCTGTCGATCAACGTGAGGTACATCATCGACGACCCCAGCAAGCGGGCGGTCGGGTTCAAGCTCTCCGAAGGGATGGACGTCCCGGCCGAGCTCGCCCCGAAGTTCAAGTTCGCGAGGCAGAAGTCGAAGCTGGCCGGAACCATCCGCGGTTCCTACTTCGCATTCAAGACCGATTACTGACGGCCCGTGTTGGCCGGGCCGGTGAAGCCCGGGGTGCCGGCGGTGCACATGACCAGGACCCAGGTGCCCGGAGGGACGGTCTCAGAGATCGAGTAGCCGGGGCCCGAACTCGACCCGGCCATCTGGACCCACTGGCCCTTCCACCCCGGCGGAATCGACGAACAGCTCGGGATCGACGACAAGTCCTCGCCGGCGGCCCTCCCCCGCCTGCCGATCCTTTCGATCCCCATCGCGGCGAGCTTGCGGTTGACGTCGGCAATCGACGTCCTGCGGTTGATCTTCACCGACACCGACCCGTCGTGGTGGCGGGTCACGGCAAACGCCGGCGGCGGGCTCGCCGTCGCGCTCAACAGCAGCACCACCGCCGTCGCCGATGCGACAACTGCGCTCGTCGCGCCGGCCAGCAGCCGCGGACGCGTCCGCCGCGCCCGGCCGGGCCGCCGGGCAGCTGTCGCTTTGTCGATCTCTTGGGCAAGCGCCGCTCGCACGGTCTCCTCGCCGGAGCTGTCGGTGGCGGGATCGGCCACGCCGAGATCGCGCAGGGCATAAACGAGATCCATGATGGTTCTCCTCTCAGGCATTGAATAGCTTGGTTTCGCGCAACTCGACAGAGCGTGTGCGCTGGAGTGGATCGACGGCGGCAGCGAGCGCGCGTCGCGCGCGTGCAATCCGAGAGCTCACGGTGCCGATCGGCACGCCGAGCGCGGTGGCCGCCTCCTCGTAGCTGAGCTCGCCCCATACGACCAGCAGCAGCGCATCACGATCCTCCTCCGCCAGCCGCCGCAGCTCGCGGACGAGCTCTGCGCTCAGGGCACGATCCTCGTGCTCGATCAGCTGCGGCGCAGAGGACGCGAGACGTTGCAGCGCCTTCAAGCGTCGCTGCTCCGTTCGACGATGATCGGCGATGACGTGATTGGCGACACCGAGCAGCCACGGCAAAACGCTTGCCTGCTCAGCGCGGCATCGCTCTCGTCCCCGAAAGGCGCGGGTGAACACCTCAGAGGCGAGGTCGTCGCCCGCCTCTGAGCCGACCCGCCGAGCCACATACCGACGGACTGCGATCTGGTGACGCTCGTACAAGATCGCGAACGCCGACGGCTCCACGGCCGAACGCGCAAGCGCCTCTACGTCAGATGAGTTTGAGTCCATGCCCTACTTGTCGCCGATGCGCGCGCGTTTCTTCTCCAACGGCATCTTGCCTGGCGGGAGCTCAAAGGCGGCCGGCCTTTGGTCGATGCGAGCGAGGATGTCGGTCAGGTGGGTACCAGGACGGCCGAGACGGGCGCTCTCAGCGGGCGGACGCCGGTCTCGAGCAGTTTGGCTCCAGGCGATACCCACCTCGGTCTCCTGTCGACCGAACGGCGGTTTTCTTATGAGCGATGGTCTCGGTGGATGACGCCGATCGTGGTCGTGAACTGGCGCGGATCGCCGCGGCCGACGCAGTTATCGCTCAAGAGGGCAGCTCCCCGGATAGGGCCCGGGAGCGTGTCGCCCAGGCCTTCCTCAGTAGGAGCCGGGCTGAGCGCCAGCTCGGCAAAGTTGAGCGGTCTCTCCTGACTTGCGCCCAGCTGCTCGCTCGCCTCGACGAGGATCCGACCTCGACAGACCGGTTCTTGGTCATCCAGGCGCTGAGAGAGAAGTTTTGAGCGCATCGCCGACCGCTGGCGGCGATGCTCGTCCAGCAGCGCCGCTAGCCGACCAGCGTCCCGTCCGCGTCGATGTGCTTACCGGTGCAACAGCCGCCGGCGACCTGCTCGCTGGCCTGCTCGTCGAGCTCGAGGTCCTCGATCTCCACCAGCTCAAGCCGTGACTCGTCGTCGTTCACCGGCATGTCCTGCGCCTTCACATCATCAGCCATCGCGATACCCCCGTGGTTTGACGCTGTGTCGCGGCTACCCGCAACACGCAGAGGATCCCTCACCGATCACATCTCTGTCAATCAAACCGGGGAGGAATTAATTCCAGCGAAACACGTTCATGAGGCGGGTCCGTCCGGAAGCGCTCCCTCGTGAGATACGGGCGGCGGCCTGCGGAGCGTCCGCTGGTCGATCGCTGAGCGGACGCTTCTGACGAGGCACCGGTGGGCACCCGAACAGGCCGCCGCAATCATCGAACTCTCATGGCTCTGGTATGGCCGCGCGCGTTGGCGGGCCGTCGGGCGGTTCGGCTCAGCCGTGAACCCATACGGTTTGCTCATGCATCCGGACCAGGATCAACCCACCGAGCCTCCCGTTGTGCCCGAGTGTGAGCACGAAGACGAAGGCGCGGGCATGCTGGCAGGCATCAGGGGGAGCGTCAAAAGCCTGCGGTCATGGGTGTACAAACGACCCGGCGGTCCGCAGGCCTGGCGCGGCGGCATAGCTTTCGTCGGGTTGGTTGTGATCATCGTCGGAATCGTCTTGCTGGCGGTGCCGGGCCCGGGGTGGCTGGTCATTTTCGCCGGCTTGGGGATCTGGGCTACGGAGTTCGCCTGGGCTAAGTCACTGCTGGGATTCGTTCGGCGGACCGTCGGTGTGTGGACGGCGTGGTTGAGGCGCCAACCGCGCTGGCTCGCCGTGGTGGTGGGCGCGGCGGGGCTGCTGGTGTTGGCTGCGGTTGCGGCGGGCGCCTGGGTGCTCGTCCGGTAAGCGATCCCAAATGAGACGAATCGACGGCCACACGGTGGCCTTCTCGCTCAATCGTGTGACGACGACGTTCGCGATCGACGGGACCCAGACGGTGCTCGGCTTGTTTTGAACGTTAGGATGCCTTGGTCGGTCTAAGCGGGCTTCGAATCGGGGGTTGTATGCGTCGCATGTTTGTGGTCGCCGCTGTGGCGGCTGTCGTGATGCCGATGTGGGCTGCCAGCGCCCTGGCGGCGCCCTCCGTGATCGCCACGCCCGGCGCGGCCCAGTCGCCCGCGGTGGCGGTCGGCTCGGACGGCAGCGCGATCGTCGCGTGGGCCAACACGATGGCCTCGCCGAACACGGTGCAGTGGTGCGTGCTTCCGGGTGGCGGCGGGGCGTGTTCGAAGACGGGCGATCTGCAGCCGGCCGACAGCGCGCAGTACGTGCACGGGGTGCAGGTGCTCAACGAGGGGTCGAGCATCGTGATCCTCGCTGACGTGTTCGGCGCCTCGGACGCGGGCGGGTTCGTCGGGACCGATTACGAGAACGTCCAGGAATGGCAGTCCACCGACGGCGGTCAGTCCTTCAACGCGATCAACGGCGGCAAGGCCGTGGCCTCCGGGGACCCCAGCAACGACACGTTCGCGCTGAACGCGGTGGCGCTGCCCGGCGGCAACGCGCTCGGCGTCGGGTTTGACACAGCCTCCGCGGATCCGACCTTCCACGCGTTGTCGCTGACGGCGCCGACATCCTGCGGCCGCGCCGCCGACGCCTGCCCCGACGGGTACGCGACGCTTGAGCCGTCGACCAACCCGGACACGATCAGCAACCCCCCGGACGGCGCCAACTTCGCGGCCAACAGCGATGGCGTGCTGGGCATCTACTTCACGAACTTCACCACCGGGCCGTTTGGCTGCTCCAACGCCCAGACCACGCCGTTCGGCACCGCGTTCGTGTTCGGCGACGGACTGCAGTCGCCCAGCAACAACTACAACGTCTCCCCCGGCCAACCCAACACCGCCTGGCGGGTCGCCGCCACGCAGGCGGACTGCAACGTCGACTATCCAGCGGTCGGCGGGGGACCGTCCGGCTTCGGCGTGATTGAGGACAACACGCTGACCAAGCAGACGATGTATCACCACTATGACGGCATCTCGAACTCGTTTGACACGAAGCCGGTGGTCGTCTCGAACACCGGCGAGCAGCAGCCGTCGGTCTCCCAGGACGGCGCCGGCGGGGTGTACGCCGTGTATCTCAACGACGGGATCGGCGGTCCGGTCACGGTGGCCTACAGCTATAACGGCGGCACGACCTGGTCGGGACCCAACGCCATCGCGGCTGATCCGGCCGGCGCCATCGCCGGCCTGACCAGCAACGTCAACGCCACCGGGCAGGGCTGGGCGACGTGGGTGGAGAACGGCTCAGTGTTCGCCGAGCCGTTCACGGCGGCCGATTCGGTGATCCCGGCGCAGCCGGTGACGCTCACGACCTCACAGACGGCCGGCACAGCCACCGGCGCCTCCATCTCCATTCCCGAAGGGACCGTCGGCGAGACCGACACGGCGACCCTCGCCGGCGCCGATGCCTCCGGTGCGAGCGGCACCGTGACCTACACCTTGTATGGCAGCCCGTCCTGCACGGCGTCAAGCGCGATCGCCGCGAGCACGAAGCCGGTGAGCGGGGGGGTCGCCGCCGCCTCGACCCCGGTGAGCCAGCTGCTGGCCCCGGGCAAGTACTACTGGCGCGCGGTCTACAGCGGCAACGCGGGCAACGCCCAGGGCGCAAAGGGAAACCTGCCGGCGTCGACCGCCTGCGGCTCGGAGGAGCTGGCGATCGGCGTGCCCAACACCGTCGCCGCAAATGCAACCAGCAACGGGAAGACGGTCATCATCTCCGTCAGCTGCGCGACGTTCCCGTGCACGGTCACGCTGACGCTCACTGCCAGCGAGACGGTCACCGTCAAGGCCGATGCCCAAGTCGCGAAGAAGACGAAGGCCAAGGCCAAGGCCAAGGCCAAGAAGAAAAAGAAGACGATCACGCTTGGCAAGGCCACCTTCAAGCTCAAGAAGAAGGGAAAGGTGGCGCTCAAGCTGTCTAAGGCGGGGCGCTCATACCTGGCCAAGCGAAAGGGCAAGGTGAAGCTCAACCTGGCCGTGTCTCAGAGGATCGGCGCTCACGCCGTGGTGAGCAAGCACACGCTGACCGTCAAGGTCAGCCACCCGAAGAAGAAAAAGAAGAAGTAACGGCCCGCGCCCTCGATCTCGGCCGCTCCGCCACGGTCGCACATCCACGCGCCGAGAAGCAGCCAGGGCGCCCTCTCGGGGTGGGACGGACGGCGGTCGAT
>JBAPXO010000837.1:0-14712 GCA_049284255.1 Solirubrobacteraceae bacterium
GGCCAACCCCGGCGGCGCGGCCGTCACGCCCGCGCGCGCCGATTCAGCGTCCAGCACGCCGCCGGCAAGCCCAACCTCCGCCACCCCAACGACCACTCCGCCTCCCCCCCACCCTGCGAGCGGGCAGACAACAGCGCGGCGGCCGACGTCACCCGCCGACTCTCCTGGCACCCCGGGGGTCTAGTGATGGGCGAGGGTCTGTTCGCCCAGCTCCAGAGCCGGGAGCCCGCGCTCCTGGCGGCGTTGTTCACGCTGGTCGGAGGCTTCGTGGCCCAGGCGGGGCCAGGGCACATCAACAGCATGAAGGCGCTCGGAACCTCGGTCACGGTCAGCGGCCTGCAGGGGGTCCTCACACGTTCTCGGGTCTTCAGCCCCGCCACCGTCAGCGCGCTGGTCAAGGGACAGGGTTCGGTCGGCGCGTCGGCAGGTCTGCCATCGGTCACCCCGTGGCTCGCCCAGGGCGCCGAGCCCGCGCTCGCGATGTCGCTGGTCGGTCTCCTGGCGGGGTTCCTCCTGCAAGTCGTCGGCGGGGCGCCTGACCTCCTGCAGGCGCTCGGCATCTCGGCCGGACTCGCCGGGACCCAGGGCGTCGTCACCCGCCAAACCGCCTACTCGCCCAGGACGGTCGCACTCGACCAGGTGGCGCTGTCGACCGGACGCCCGAGCCTGATCACGAGCTTGGCGGCCGCCGCCGGCGCGGTCGTGACGTCTGGCGTTTCCCCGATGGCCGCGTCCGCGGGAGGCGGGTCCGAAGCGGGATCAGCGCCCCCGATGCCCACGGTCGCTATGGGTCCGGGCTCAACCCCGCCGGATCCCAACGTCGAGCCGGGGCTGACCTCCCTGCTACAGCGTTACCGGCCCATCCTCGCCTACGACTCGCTCGAGAGCTTCTTCGCCGACTCCGCCGCGATCCTCACCGATCGCCCTGGCAACGTCCTCAAGCGCCAGGACGGCACGCTGATCGCCTCCTCGATACCGGGTGCGGGGGACGCTCAGCTTCGACTTGCCTTTCTCGGGGCCAAGCAATACGCCAACGGGCAGCCCGCCACGGCCAGCGACTACATCGAAGAGGTCGGAGGCGACTATGTCGCTCAGGCCCATCAGATGCACCTGATAGCGGCCTACGCGAACCGCGTCCACGGCCGGGTCGCGGTCGACTCCACTGGGGCGCGGTGGCTGCAGTACTGGTTCTTCATGTACTACGACAACCCCAACTTCCTCGGCTTTGGAACCCATCAGGGTGACCTCGAGATGATCCAGCTGCGCCTCGACGCCTCCGGCCAGCCCGACGTCGCCAGCTATACCCAACACCGCAGCGGCGTGCGCGCGAACTGGAACCAGCTTGAGCTGGTGCCCAGCGCCGACGGCCTGGTCCCGGTCACCTATAGCGCCCGGGGTTCGCACGCCAACCTCCTGCGCGCCGGGATCTCGGTCAGCGAGCGATCCTTTTTGCCCGATCACAACGACGGTCAGGGGCCTCGGATTCGCCCGGACCTGGTCGTGCTGTCGGACACCCAGGCGCCGTGGGCGCTGTGGCCCGGGAGCTGGGGCGGCACCCACGCCTCCGGAATCCTCGGACAGGTGGGCATCTCGGCCAACAGCCCGACCTCGCCCACCCGTCACCTGGCTTGGCGAGATCCGGCGGCCTTCCACGCCAGCTGTGATCTGTCTGACGACGACCTCCCCGAACCAGGCCAGGTCGCGGCTCCGCCCTCCCCAGCGCCACCCGCGCCCCAGCTGACGGCGGAGCGTGGACCGACATCGACGATCGTGCACTTCACCGTCCCCGCCGAGGGCGGAACCCCGCAGCCGGAGAAGATCGTCGCCGGCCTGGTCGCCGCTGACGGGACGAGCCCGGCCGCAACGGTGAGCGCGGACATTCGTGGCCCGGCGGGCACCCTCGAGCTCCCCCTCCCGTCCAGTGCCGGCCCCTACGAGGTCCGCGCCGCCGTGCACGCCGCCAGCGGGCTGGGGAGCGACACCACCACTGTGCCCGTCACCTGACGTAGAGGGATCGACCGAAATGACTAAGATCACGCAGGCCGACGGGGTGTTCCAGGGCGGAGGTGTCAAGGGCCTGGCCCTCGCCGGCGCTGTGCTGGCTTCGGCCGATCACGATCGCTGACTACGTCAACACTTTTGGACGCAAGCTCGCCGCGCAGCGCGGTCGGACCGGCCGTCACAACCGGACGACGACCAGCCCAATCGCCAGCAGCACGAGGGCCAGCCACAGGGCCGAGAGCGCGCCCTCCAGCGGCTCCCCGAGTGAGGCGCTGGTCAGCTCGATCACCCGGCCGTCGTCAAGGCGCTGCTCCCCGGTGACCTCGGCCGTCTGGCGGCGCAGCCGACGCGCGGGCGTGCTCAGCCGCCGTTGGGCGACGCTCAACAGGCAGCAGGCAGCGGCCACGAGTACGCCCGCGGGCGCCACGGTGAGGGCGTTGACGAAGTAGCCGGTGAAGGCCGGAAAGGCGCCCCACGCCAGCGCGAACCACAGGTCGGAGTGGAAGCGACCGCCCGCGAGCTCGAGGTTGTAGGCGAGGACGAGGAAGGCGCCGATGAGTACGAGCGGGATCAGAAGCGGCGAGACGACGAATACGCCGGCAATGCCGATCGCCACGGCGCCGGCCAGGCCGAGCGCGCCAAGCGCGATCAGCGAGCGGCGGCTCATCTGGGTTCCCAGAGGGCGGCCCTGGAGCTCGTCGAGCGCGTGGGCCGAGATTCCGACCGCGAGCAGGAAGGCGGCGAGGGCGGCACCGAGGCGATCCGCGTGCAGGGTGGGCGCGGCCGCCGCTCCAAGCGCCACATAGCTGAGATGCCACGCCGTGTACGGCGGATGCAGGATCGTGACCAGGTCCCGCCAGCCACCGGACCGCATCGCGTAGAAGGCGGGACGCTTGAGCTCAGGACTCGGGGTGGCCGTCTCTGACTCCCCACATGACCACGCCGGCGCCGAAGCTGGGGTGGCGCTCGTCGACCGCGCGGATCCCGGCGGCCCGCCACAACCTGGTCAAGTCGGGCTCCTGGGCGTACAGCTGCTCGATGTTCGGCCCCAGGAAGCGACCAACCTCAAACCACGCCCGTGAGACCAGACGGCCGATCGCCGGCAGCCCGACTCGGGTCCATATTCGCCACAGCCAGCGCAGCGGCGGCGAGCCGGGAACGCCGAACTCGACCATGCCGATCCGGCCGCCGGGCTTGACGACCCGGGCAAGCTCGCGCATCGTCGCCTCCCGATCGTCGACGTAGCGCAGAAGGTAGGTGAAGGTCAGGGCATCAAATTCCTGATCGGCGTACGGAAGCCGTTCGGCCTCCCCTTGCACGAAGCTGATCCGCTCGGCAAGGTCCGCGGGCGACGCGCTCAGACGTGCCGCGGCCGCCCCGAGCATCGCTTCGCTCTGATCGACGCCGACGACCTCACACCGTCCGCGCTGTGCCAGCTCGAAGGCGACCATGCCGGTGCCGGTGGCCACGTCCAGGATCCGCTGCCCGGGACGGGGATCGATCGCCGTGACCAGTGCCCGGCGCCAGCGCGGGTCCTGGCCGAAGCTGAGCACCGCCCCCAGCCGGTCGTATTGACGCGGGAGACCCGAGAAGAGCTCGAGTGCGTGATCCTTGACTGGTGAACGCCGGCTGGCCACGCCGGCAAAGACTACGGCTTTGACCCCGCGGGCTCGGCCGCGCGCCAGCCGATCGCGGGCGCGATGTGGCGGGTGATCGTCTCCAGCAGCTTGGCGTTGTACTCGACCCCGAGCTGGTTGGGGACCGTGAGCAGGAGGGTGTCGGCCTCGCGGACGGCCACGTCCCGGCTGAGCTCCTCGGCGATCACGTCGGGCTCGCCGACGAAGCTGCGACCAAAGCGCGCCAGCACCCCCTCCTCGAGATAGCCGACCTGATCCTGGCCGTTGCTCTGACTGCGCTGGCCGAAGTACATGCGGTCGGCGTCGCTGACGATCGGCAGCACGCTGCGGCTGACCGAGATGCGCGGCTCGCGCTCCCAGCCGGCCTGTGTCCAAGCCTCACGAAATAGGGCGATCTGCTCGGCCTGGAGCTCATCGAACGGCACGCCTGTGTCCTCGGTGAGCAGCGTCGAGCTCATCAGGTTCATGCCCTGCTGCGCCGTCCAGCTCGCGGTCTGCCGGGTGCCCGAGCCCCACCAGATGCGCTCAGGGAGACCCGGAGACTGGGGCTGGATCGCCAGCGGGGCCGTGGATCCCGTCATGCGCGGGTCAGACTGGGCGACGCCGGCGCCCGCGATCGCGGCCCGAAACAGGTTGGTGTGAGCCCGTGCCAGGTCGGCATCAGTCTGACCCTCAGCGGGGACATAGCCAAACGATTCCGAGCCGCGCAACGCCGGCTCGGGCGAGCCGCGGCTGATCCCCAGCTGTAGCCGTCCACCGCTGATCAGGTCCGCCGCCGCCGCGTCCTCGGCCATGTACAGCGGGTTTTCGTAGCGCATGTCGATGACCGCGGTCCCGATCTCGATCCGGCTGGTCCGAGCCCCGATCGCGGCCAGCAACGGAAACGGCGAGGCCAGTTGGCGCGCGAAGTGGTGTACGCGCACGAACGCGCCGTCGATGCCGAGCTCCTCGGCGGCCACCGCCAGCTCGATCGTCTGGGTGAGCGCGTCAGCCGCCGTCTGGGTCCGGGACCCGGGGAGGGGCTGCCAGTGGCCGAAGGAGAGAAAGCCGATGCGCTTCACGGGTGTGATGGTAGGAAGGCGGCTCCGGCGGACATAGAATCGCGGCCACCCCGAGGACAGGAGACGACGATGAGCGAAACGGTGAAGTTCCTGCTGGCCGAGCGGGACATCCCCACCCATTGGGTCAACCTCATGGCCGACCTTCCCGGCGAGGCTCCACCGCCTCTTCATCCGGGCACAAAGCAGCCCGCCGGTCCCGACGACCTCTCGCCGATCTTCCCGATGGCGCTGATCCTCCAGGAGGTCTCCGCCGAACCGGAGATCGAGATCCCCGAACCCGTGCGCGACGCCTACAAGCTGTGGCGACCGACGCCGCTTTACCGGGCGCGGCGGTTGGAGCGCGAGCTCGACACCCCCGCGCACATCTATTACAAGTACGAGGGGGGCTCCCCCGCCGGATCGCACAAGCCCAACACCGCGGTCGCTCAGGCCTACGAGAACGCGGCCGCCGGAATCAAGAAGTTGACCACCGAGACGGGCGCCGGCCAGTGGGGCTCGTCGCTGGCCTTCGCCTGCCAGCTCTTCGGGCTGGAGTGCGAGGTGTGGATGGTGGGATCGAGCTATGACCAGAAGCCCTACCGGCGCTCGATGATGCAGACCTGGGGGGCGACCGTGCATCGCTCCCCGTCGGATCTGACCGAGGCCGGCCGAGCGCAACGTGAACACACCACGGGTTCGTTGGGGATCGCCATCTCCGAGGCCGTCGAGGTCGCCGCCCAGGACCCGAGCACCAACTACTCGCTGGGCTCGGTGCTCAACCACGTGCTGCTGCATCAGACGGTGATCGGCCAGGAGGCCCTGGCCCAGATGGAGATGGCCGGGGAATACCCCGACACCGTCGTCGCGTGCGTGGGCGGCGGCTCGAACTTCGGTGGCCTGACCTTTCCCTTCCTACGGCGCGTGATTCGAGACGGCGCTTCGACGCAGTTCATCGCCGCCGAGCCCGCGGCGTGCCCCACCCTGACCCGGGGTGTGTACGCCTATGACTTCGGCGACACCGTCGGGCTGACACCGCTGATGCCGATGTACACGCTCGGCCACGACTTCGTGCCCCCGCCTGTGCACGCCGGCGGCCTGCGCTACCACGGCGACTCGCCACTCGTCTGCGGACTCGTGAAGGCCGGTCTGGTCCAGCCGCGCGCCTATCGTCAGAACGAGACCTTCGAGGCGGCGGTCAGGTTCGCCCGCACCGAGGGCATCATCCCGGCGCCCGAGCCCGCCCATGCGATCAAGGCGGTGATCGACGAGGCAAACGCCGCTCGCGAGGCCGGTGAGGAGCGGGTGATCCTGTTCGGGCTCTGCGGGCACGGTCACTTCGATCTCTCTGCCTACGACGCCTATCTGGCAGGCGAGCTCGAGGATCCCGAGTTCTCAGAGAGCGACTTGGACTCGGCGCTGGCGAGCCTGCCCGAGGCGCCGGCGCTCACCTAAGCCGCGCTCACACTCGGGACGCAGGCGGCCGTCCGCCACGATCAACGCCCCCGGCCGAGCGCCTGCACGAGCAACGCGATCACCGCCAGCGGCATCAGCCACCACGCCGCCACCCCGGCGGCCTCCAGCACAGCCGTCGCCGCGACGGCCACGGCCACGCCGGCGGCCGTTACCCAGTCATCGCCGACGACGAATTCCCATGCCCCGAGCAAAAAGCCCTTCATGAGACCGCTCCCGGCCGACCAAGGCGGTCCTTCACCGCTTCGCCGCGACGCAGCCACGTCACCATCGCCAGCGAGATCAAAGCCAGCGCCGGGATGAGGACAAGCAGTGCCGCGTCACCGCCGGGCCACGACGCGCCGGCGCCCTCGGCGCTCCAGAAGACGCCGAACGAGGTCAACATCACGCCGACGACGAACTTCATGGCGTTCTCGGGCACTCTGGCCAGGGGGGCCCGGGCCGCCACCCCGGCGGCCACCACCACGGCGATCGCCGCCACGGCCGAGATCGCGGCCAGTCCAACGCGATGCTGATTGGCGCCGAAGGTGACGACGATGAAGGCGACCTCGAGTCCTTCCAGGAGCACTCCCTTAAAGGCGATCGCCACCGAGTAGCCGTCGAGCCGGCGGCGATCGCCCTTGCCGGCGGCGCGCGCTCGCTCGGTCTCGCGCGCGAAGGCCAACTCCTCGTCGTGCAACGCCTTGATGCCGGCGGCGCGCAGGATCGCCTTGCGTAGCCACTGCAGCCCGAAGATGAGCAGGAGGCCACCCACGATTACGCGCAGCGCGCCCAGGGGCACGGCCGCAACCGCGGGCCCGAGCACCGCGACCACCACGGCGAGGCAGAGGGCGCCCAACCCCACGCCGTAGAGCGCCGAGCGCCAGCTGCGAGTGGTCCCGACCGCGAGGACGATCGTCAGCGCCTCCACGGCCTCGACCGTGCACGCCAGGAAGACCGAGACGGCCAGCGCCCATTCAGAGCCCGACATAGCGCCAGTATCGCGGGGCGGGACACGGGAGCCGCCGCTCGCTTCACCCCTCTTCATCTTGATCTCATGTCGATCCCGCACCCTTGAGGCATGCGGGTACTCGTCGTCGAGGACGATCACAAGCTCGGCCCCGTGCTGGTGCGCGGATTCGCCACCGATTCGATCGCCGCCGACCTGGTGACGACGGGACGCGAGGCGATCGTGCGCGCCGGCGCGACCGACTACGCGGTGATCGTCCTCGACGTCATGCTTCCCGACATCGATGGCTTCCAGGTCTGCCGGGCGCTGCGCTCCGAGAAGGCCAACGCCCCGGTGCTGATGCTGACGGCGCGTGACGCCATCGAGGATCGGGTGCACGGGCTTGACAGCGGGGCCGACGACTACCTGGTCAAGCCCTTCTCGTTCAGCGAGTTGCTCGCCCGCGTGCGGGCGATGAGCCGCCGCGGGCCCATTCAGCGCGGCGTCACGCTCGAGGTCGGCGACCTGAGGCTGGACTCCGCCCGCCACCAGGTGTGGCGAGGATCAAAGCCGATCGACCTTTCCCGCAAGGAGTACGCGGTCCTCGAGGCGCTGATGCGCCAGCCCGGAGATGTGCTGTCACGCTTCGATCTGCTCGAACAGGTCTGGGGTTACGGGTACGAGAACCGCTCCAACGTCGTCGAGGTCTACATCCGTTACCTGCGGCAGAAGGTCGACAGGCCATTCGGCCGGCACAGCCTGCAGACGATCCGCGGTGTCGGCTACCGGATATGCGACGAGGAATAGTCCCTGACTACCAGCCTGCCGACTTGCAGCGCTGGCAGCGCCGCCTCCCGATTCGCTGGCGGCTGACGCTGATGTTCTCCGGAGTGATGGCCATCCTCCTGGCCGGGCTGATCGCCTTCATCTACTTCCACTTCCGCTCCGATCTCGACTACACGATCAACGGCTCGCTGCGCGCTCGCGCCCAAGTGGTGGCGAGCCTGGCGCGCAACGACACCGCGGCCGACACCCGAGGCGCGCTCGGCACGGTGCCAACCGAGGGAGACAATTTCGTTCAGATTCTCGATCGCTCGGGGCAGGTCCTGGGGGCCAGCGCCGGCTACGCCAGCCCGGCGCTGCTGAGCCCGTCGGAGGTGAGCGCCAGCGCCCGGGCGCCACGGTTGATCCAGCGCGGCAACCGGCTGCGCCTCTATGCCCTGCCCCTGAGCGCCAACGGGCGGATCGTCGTCGCGGGGGTCTCGCTCTCAGAGCGCGACGCCGCCCTTGACAAGCTCGATGACTCGCTGTTCATCGGGGTCCCGGCGGCGCTGATCCTGGCCTCGGTGGCCGCCTACCTGCTCGCGGCGGCGGCGTTGCGGCCCGTCGAGCGCATGCGCAGCCGCGCGGCCACGATCTCCACCGATGAGATCAGGACCCGCCTGCCGCTGCCCGAGAGCCAGGACGAGATCCGCCGGCTCGGCGAGACGCTCAACGAAATGCTCGACCGCCTCGAGGACGGCCTCGTGCACGAGCGGTTGTTCGTCGCCAACGCCAGCCACGAGCTGCGGATGCCACTGGCTGTGCTCAGGGCGGAGCTCGAGGTCTCGTTGCGCGAGCGGGGCGGACAGCACCACCTGCGCGCGGCAATGACGTCGGCCGTCGAGGAGACCGACCGGATCATCAAGCTCGCCGAGGACCTGCTCCTGCTCGCCCGCGCTCAGGACGGCACCCTGCCGATCGACCCCCAGGACCTGCCGATCGCCGAGCTGCTCGCCGACCTCGACGCGAAGTTCGGCCCGATGGCCGAGCGCGCCAGCCGGCAGTTAGTGATCGACGCTGCCGGGGTGCCGCCCGGCGTCGCCATACGAGCCGACCCGGACCGCCTCCAGCAGGCCGTCGCCAACCTCATTGACAACACCATGCGCTACGGCCAGGGCCCGATTACCTTGAGTGCACAACGTGTCGCCGGGGGCGTCGAGCTGCACGTCAGCGACCGAGGCGCCGGTTTCGGAGACGAGTTCCTCTCTCGGGCTTTTGACCGCTTCAGCCGTGCCGAGATCGCGCGCGGGCGCGGGGGTGTCGGCCTCGGTCTGGCCATCGTGCGCACCATCGCCCAAGCCCACGGCGGCGACGCCGGCGCGGCCAACCTGCCCACCGGGGGCGCCGACGTGTGGCTGCGGCTCCCCACGACCTCTCACCCTGTGCCCATGCATCTCGAGCCCACCCGGACATGAGCACATCCAGCCCAGCGCCTAGCTCCTCAGCCGCCCACCTCGGGTAGCAGGTCGGCGATCGAATCCACGATCCGGGACGCCCGATACGGGTGGCGTTCGGCATCGTCGCGGGTGGTCATTCCGGTAAGGACGAGGATCGTGTGCATCCCGGCCTCCAGGCCGGAGACGACATCGGTGTCCATCCGGTCGCCGATCATCGCCGCGGTCTCGGAGTGTGCATCGATGGCGTTGAGCGCCGAGCGCATCATCAGTGGATTGGGCTTGCCGACGAAATAGGGCTCGATGCCGGTGGCCCGGCTTATCAGGGCGGCCACGGAGCCGGTCGCGGGGAGCGGGCCGTCGAGCGTCGGGCCGGTGGCATCGGGGTTGGTGGCGATGAACCGCGACCCGGTCTCGAGCAGGCGGATGGCGTGGGTGATGCGCTCAAAGCTGTAGGTGCGAGTCTCGCCGAGCACGACGTAATCGGGCGAGCGCTCGGTGAGCGTGTAGCCGGCGCTGTGCAGGGCGGTCGTCAAACCCGCCTCCCCGATCACGTACGCCGAGCCTCCCGGACGCTGGTCGTCGAGGAAGCGGGCGGTGGCCAGCGCGGAGGTCCAGATCGCCTCCTCGGGTACGTCGATCCCGCTCGTCCGCAGGCGGGCCGCGAGGTCACGGGGTGTGTAGATCGAGTTGTTGGTGAGCACCAGGAACCGCGTCTTGTGCGCGCGCAGGCGCGCGATGAACTCGTCGGCGCCGGGGACGGCCTGCTCCTCCTGGACGAGCACGCCATCCATGTCCATCAGCCAGGAATGGATCTCACGCTTGGCCATATGAGCTCAGACCTCGGACGTTGACGGTTTTCAAGGGGTCGTTGGGGGGATGCCCCCCTATTGAGGCTACTGAGGCCCCCGCCAGCGCCGTCTCGGCACTATCGTTACCGGCGATGCTCCGCCCCGCGCCCCGGACGGCCAGATGCAACTAGAGCTCGGAAGCGTCGTGCGCTGCTCCGACGGTGTCTATGGCGAGCTGGCCGACGTCGTCATCGATCCGATCGCCCGGCAGGTGAGCCATCTCGTCATTCAGCCCGAGCATCGCCACGACCTGGCCAGGCTGGTTCCGATCCAGCGTGCCAGCGCCGCCTCCGATTCGAAGACCGAGATCATCCTCGATTGCACACTGGCCGAGACCGAGCAACTCGAGCCCGTGCAGAAGTCGGCCTACCTGCGGATCGGCGACTCCCCGGTCGAGGATCCCAACTGGCAGGTTGGTATCCAGAGCTCGCTCGCTCTTCCCTACTACGAGAGCCTTACCCCCGGTGGCTTCGGTACCGGGGTTCCCGGGCTCGCCTACGACGATCACGTACCCGAGGTCTATGACCGCGTTCCCAAGGACAAGATCGAGATCAGGCGTTCGAGCCCCGTGTACTCGTCAGACGATCATCACCTCGGCCATGTCGACGGCTTCGTTGTCGACGACAAGGACGGGATCACCCACCTCGTGCTCGAGCACGGGCATCTGTGGGGCAAGCGGGAGATAACCATCCCGATCGGAGCCGCGGCCACGATCGAGAACGACGCGGTCACGCTCAGCCTCTCCAAAGACGAGGTCGAGAAGCTCAAGTCGGTTCCGCTCCGACGCTGGAACCGCTAGATGCCCGTTTGATGATCTCCTCGGTCGAGGAGACATCGTCGAGGACCTGCTCTGGCGGGGAGCTGTCGAATTGACATGGCTCCTCGAGCGCCGACCGCCGACGATGTCGTCACCGCCATCACCTCCACGTGGGCGCTGTTCGGAGCGCACCTCGACGGCGCGTGGGCCCGCGACTTCGGACGCACGCTGGCCGTGGTGGTCGGCGTTCCGGTACCGACGTTCAATGCCGTCTGGGTGACCGACCCCGACACCCGGCCCGAGGACGTGGAAAAGGCGCTGTCGACGGTCGCCTCCAGCGGGCTCCCCCACTGCGTGCAGCTGCGGCCGGGATGCGATCCCGAGATCACGGACGTTGTCTGGGGCGCCGGCCTGACGCTTGAGGGCAGCGTCCCATTGATGGCAGCCGCCGCGACCCCGCCCCTCCCCCAGCCGGCCGGGCTTGTCATACGCGAGCTCGAGCACGACGAGACACTTGTCCATACCGCGCTGGCCGCTCCAGTTTTCGGAATGCCCGAGGACATGTTCGCGTCGCTCATGACCTCGACGATGGCGATGCCCGAGGCCCACGCCTACGTCGGAGCCGTCGATGGGGTGCCCGTGGTCACCGCCATCTCGGTGTGGATCGCCGGCGCGGTCGGCATCTTCAACGTCGCCACGCCCACCGAGTACCGCCGCCGGGGTTACGGTGCGGCGATCACCGAACACGTCCTGCGCGACGGCCTGAGCAACGGTGCCGACTGGGGATGGCTGCAGTCAAGCGACGCCGGCTACGGCGTCTACGGTTCGCTCGGGTTCGCCACGCTCGAGCGCTGGGAGTGCTGGATCTCGGCGACCTGAACTTCGCGGGCGCAGACCGATCAGCGCGGTATGCAAAGCTGGGGGAGATGCAGCTCGGCAAGTTCGGAGTGTGGACCAGCAACCGCTCGATCGGCAAGGACAACATCGCCGAGGCCGCCAAGCTGGTCGAGGAGCTCGGCTTCGGGACGTTCTGGCTGGGCGGATCTGAGCAACTGCCGGCGCTGCGCCCGATCCTCGAAGCCACCGATCACCTGGTGGCGGCCACGGGCATCCTCAACGTCTGGGCGAGTGAGCCCGCTCAGGTCGCCGCCGACTACGCAGAGCTGGCCGGCGACTTCCCTGACCGGGTCCTGCTCGGGGTCGGGGTCGGCCATCCCGAGGCCACGAGCCAGTACACCAAGCCGCTGACCGCGATGCGGGAGTTCCTCGACGGCCTCGACGGCGCGTCCGCCCCCGTCCCCCGGGATGGGCGCATCCTGGCGGCGCTGGGGCCCAAGATGCTCGAGCTCGGCGCCGAGCGCTCGCTGGGCGCGCATCCCTACTTCGTTCCCGCCGCGCATGTGCGCTTCGCGCGCGAACGACTCGGTGCGAACGCCGTGCTGGCGCCCGAGCTCGCCTGTGTTGTCGACGGGGACGACGAGTCCGCCGCCGCCCGAGCCCGTAAGTACGCCGAGCTCTACCTGGGGCTGCGCAACTACACCAACAACCTGCTCCGGTTCGACTTCACCGAACAGGACATCGCCGACGGGGGGTCCGATCGCCTGATCGACGCCGTGGTCCCGTACGGCAGTGCCGAGAAGATCGCCGGGGTGGTCCAGTCGTTCGTGGACGCCGGAGCCGACCACGTATGCGTGCAGGCCGCCGGGACCGGCGGGATCCCGCGCTCTGAGTGGACGGCGCTGGCGTCCGCCCTCGGGCTCGGGTCTAGGACCTGACCGAAGGCGCCGGGCGCGACGCCGCGACCACCACGTTGCGCAGCTCCTCGCCGTTGCGCCACCGGACCAGCTGGTCGGCGGCGAGCTCGGCGGCACGGATGCCCGCCAGCGGCGAATCCCCGGCGACGTGAGGGGTGATCGCCAGGACCCCCGGAGCGGTCCACAGCGGGTGGTCCTCGGGCAGGGGCTCGGGATCGGTCACGTCGAGCACCGCCCGGAGCCGCCCTCGGCCGACCTCGCGCACGAGCGCCTCGGTGTCGACCACCGGTCCGCGGGCGGCGTTCACGAGCACCGCCCCATCGCGCATAGCCGCAAGTTCGGCGGTGCCGATCAGGCCACGCGTCGATTCGCTGAGCGGCGTGAGGAGAACGACGGCATCGGCTGTCGGGAGCAACTGGGAGAGCTCGTCAACTCCGCGCAGCCCGTCGTGAGCGTGGGAGGCGACCCCCACGACGTCGCTGCCGAATGCGGCGAGACGCTCGGCGACGAGGTGGCCGATCGAGCCCATGCCGACGATCAGGATCCTCCAGGACTCGAGGTCCTGAACCCGGTAGCGCTCCCAGGTGCGGTCACGCGCACATGCCAACAGACCCGACGAGACGCCGAGCAGCGCGCCCGCGATCCACTCGGCGACCGGGCCGTCACGGGCTCCGCGGGCGCTGCAGAGCGTCGCCTGGGGCGGCATCGCGTCCTCGAAGCGGTCGGTGCCAGCCGAGAGCACCTGGACGACGGCGAGCCGCTCGAGGCTGGGCAACTGGTCGACTAAGTCGCTGGGGCCGACCGGTGGAACCAGGAAGTCGATCTCCTCCAGCTCGACTCCGTCCTCGAACGGGACGACGTCGACGCCGTCGGGAGCTTTGTCGCGCACCACATCGAAGGCGAGCTTGGTGATCGCTGCGCGGATCGGCATCCCCCACGAAGATATCGACCCGTGCCGGCCGCCTCCGATCCCCGCTCCGTGACCCCGTCGGGGCCTCCGGCCACGTCCCGAGCGCGAGCGTCGTGGCTTCGCCGCCTGAGTCCCGGACAGCGGCGCTGCCTGCGGATCAGCGTCCTCGCCGCCCTCTGGAGCCGGGTCCTCGTGTGGGAGGCGGGCATGATCGCGGCGCGCGTGTTCGGCCTCGCGCAGCAACCCAGCGCCTACAACCCCAGCAACCTCCAGCCTGCGGGCCGCTCGCTGGGGGCACTGCTCACCTTTCCCGTGATCCGCTGGGACGGCGACTGGTACCTGGCGATCGCCGGCCACGGCTACGCCTTGTCGTCGGGCTCCCCGCCTCCGCGGACCAACTTCTTCCCCCTTTACCCGTCGATCGTCGGCGGCCTGGGTTGGCTGGGCCTGCCGCTCGTGATCGCGGCCGTCGTGGTGTCGATCGCCTTTCTCATCCTCGCCCTGTACGCGCTCGCGCGGCTCGTAGAGCTCGAGCTCGGCTCCGCGCATCCGTGGGCGCACCCCGACGCGATGCGCCTGACGGTCGTCGCGCTGGCGCTCTCGCCGGTCGCCTTCTTCTTCTCGGCGGCCTACGCCGAGTCGCTGTACCTCGCGCTTTCGGTGGGCGCGTTCCTGTGCGCGCGCCGCGGGTGGTGGGCGCGCGCCGGGGTCTTCGCCGGACTGGCGTCGGCGACCCGCGGTCCGGGAGTGCTGCTGGCCCTGCCGCTCTTGTGGCTGTACTTCTACGGCCCTCGCGAGGACCGCGTCCCCGATCGAGGCGTGGACGACGTCGGCTGGCGGCCGCGCTACCGCCCGCGCTGGGAGCTGGGTTGGCTCGCTCTGGCTCCCGCCGGGATGCTCGCCTACATGGCCTACCTGGCACTGGCTGGCGCCGACCCGGTGGCCTTCGTCGTGACCCAGCGCGACGTCTGGCACCACAGCTTCTCGTTGCCTTGGACGACGGTCTGGCACGGGGCGACCGCGGCATGGTCTGATCTGCGCGGGATCGTGACCGGAGACAGCCACCCCACCCTGTTCGGCACGTATCTCGGAGCCTCGGTCGACACCGGGTGGGAGAACCTGCTCCCGTTCCTGGCGCTGGTGATGGC
>JBAPXO010000838.1:0-9053 GCA_049284255.1 Solirubrobacteraceae bacterium
GGACGAGATCGTGCTCCTTGAGCGTTTCGGAGATCGCTCCGATCGCCGGCGGGAGCACGCCCACGAAGTTCGGGTGGTTCTCGGGGAAGCCGATCCGCGATCCGCCGGTCGCCGGGCTCGCCCACACGGGCAGCTGCTGCTTCTCGGCCAACGCCACTGCCTGCTCCCAGCCGCCGCTGGCGTCGATGTCCGGCCCGGCGACGAGCACCGGGGCCCGCGCCGCCTCGAGCCGGGCCGCCAGCGCGGTCAGCGAGGCCTCGTCGGGGGTCGCGCGGCCCGTGACCCGCCGGGCGATGGCCGCGCCCGCGCGGTCATCATCGGCCTCGGCGTTCCAGTCGTCCATGGGGATCGAGACAAACGCTGGGCCGCGCGGGGCGAGTGAGGCGTGATGGATGGCGCGGGCCAACGCTCCGGGTACGTCCTGGGCTCGCGGCGGCTCGTGGCTGTATTTGACGTAGGGCTGGGGCCCGATCGTGGCGTCCCGATTGGTCAGATTCGCCTCAATCGTGATCTGCGGACGAACCTGCTGGCCGGCGGTTATGACCAGCGGTGCCTTGTTGGCCTGGGCGTTGAAGATCCCGCCGACCGCGTTTCCCACCCCGGGGGCGGTGTGGAGGTTGACGTGCGTCGGGCGCCCGGTGGCCTGGGCGTAGCCGTCGGCCATGCCGACCACGACCAGCTCCTGGAGGCCGAGGACATAGGTGAAGTCGTCCGGGAAATCGGCCAGCATCGGCAGCTCTGTCGAGCCGGGGTTGCCGAAGATGGTCGTCATCCCGTGAGCGCGCAGCAGCTCAAAGGTGGCTTCGCGGACACTGGCCATCAGGTTGCTCCTCCTTGCGTCGAGCCCTGCACCCTATTGGAGTTGTGGATTTCGACGCCCGGCCGGGCTACGCGCCAGCTACAACGCCTGCATGGCCTCCTTGGCAGCGCGCTGGCCAGCGCTGACCGCGCCGTCCATGTAGCCGTTCCAATAGGTCGCGGTCTCGGTGCCGGCCCAGTGAACACGACCGCTCGGCCGCCGGATCCACGGGCCGTACGCGAGCAGCGTGCCCATGCTCGGGATGCCGACCGGGCAGCCTCTCGTCCATTGCTCGCCACTCCAGCTCGTGTCGAAGTAGGCGCTGGCGTTCTTGGCCTGTGAACCAAAGTAGGTCGCGAACTGGCCCAGCACTGCGGACTGCCTCTGCGAGGGAGACATGGCGTCGTAGGCACGAGCGTTGTCGCCACCGACGAACCCGAAGATCACTCCCGGGCTGCCGCTGGGCGGCGAGTCGTCGAAGGTGGCGCTGACCGGCCCTCCCGTATCGAGCGCCTGGCCCGTCAGCCCCTCGTCTCGCCAGAACGGCCGGTCATAGACGGCCGCCACCTTGGTCAGCGTCCCCTGGCCGTAGCGCTGCATCAGCTGATCGCGCTGAAACGGCAGGATCGGCTCGTAATCGATCCTTCCGGCGAGCGTCGGTGGGACGGCCACGATCACCTGCTTGCCCTTGACGGTGATCGTGTCGCTCATGACCACGCACAGGTTGCGCTCCTGGGTGATGCGCCGAACCGGGGTACTGAGATGGACGCTACTTCCCAGCTCCTGCGCCATCTTCAGGGCGATGGTCTGCGAGCCCCCGATGAAGCGGGACATCTGTGCCCCACCCCGCGTGTCGAAATTGCGCTCGAAGCTGCCGGGATTGTTGGCATCGCCCGAGGCGGCGATGTAGAACAGGGTGAACAGCAGCGAGAGCTCACGGGGCTCGGCTCCGAAGATCGGCCGCGTGGCTGCCGCGACGAGCTCCTTGAAGCGCGTCGTCTTGCTGTTGTTCTCGATCCAGGTCTCGAGCGTCTGACCATCGTAGGAAGCGGCGTTCGGGGCATCCCAGGGTGCGTAGACGGGTACCGACTGCGACATCTGATCGAGCAGCGTGATGTCCGCCGTGACCTCGGCCAGGGTCTCGGGGTCGGGCGGCGCCGTCCCGAGCAGGCCGGTGTCGCTGTAGGTGGAACGCTGGCCATCCGCCACATAGACGTCATCGCCGGTGTCGTTCACGAGAAAAGTGCCGACCCCGAGGCTGCTCGCTAGCGCCGCGAGGTAGTCCTGGGTCGGTCCAATGAACGTGCCGCCCCGCTCGGAAACCTCGCCGTTGCCGAGATCGTGGTTCCACACCCTGCCGCCCACGCGGTCATTGGCCTCGAGCACGATCACCGAATGACCGGCGGCGACGATGTTGCGAGCCGCCGCCAAGCCCGAGAAGCCCGCACCGACGACGACGACGTCGGCGCTCTTGAGCGGAGGCTTTGGCTTGTGCTTCTTCTTCTTTTTCTTGTGGTGGTGCTTGTCCTTGTGCTTGGCGGCATCGGCCGCGCTCGGCAGGGCAACGGCCGCCCCTGCCACCAGCGATCCGGCGACGAACCGCCGGCGGGTCACCTGGCGCTGGTCGGTCTCGGGCTCGTTCTCGGGCTCGGTCATGTGGGGTGCGCACTCCTGGTCGGGGACAGGGTGGAGGCATCGGCGGCAAACCCGTCGGCGCCCTCAAGGGTGAAATCTCCATGGTCAGATCCAAGACCGGTGGCCACGAGCGCGGCACACGCGCAGCCGAGCGTCGCCGCCTGCCGGCGGTCGCGACCCAGCGCCAGCCCGCGTAGGAAGCCGGCGGAGAAGGCGTCGCCGCAACCGGTGGTGTCGACGACGTCGACGGCAAACGCCGGGACGGCGTCGGCGCCGTCGGCATCGACCACGAGCACGCCGTCGGCACCGGTGGTGGCGGCTACGCAGCCCACGCCGCGCTCCAGCAGCGCCCGGCATCCCTGCTCGAGGTCGTCGGCGCCCATGAGTCCCAGCACCTGCTCGTCGTTGGGCAGCAGGTAGTCGAGGTGCTCGAGCGCGGGCGCGATCCAGTCAAGGATTGCCGACGCCTGCTCACCGGGCGCCAGAATGTCGGCCGAGGTCACGACTTCGTGCTCGCGAGCGAACGAGAGGATCTTCGCCGCCTCCTCCCCGCCCATGAACTCTGGACCGCCCAGGTGAAGATGGGTCGCCGAGGCGATCGCCTCCCAGGGAGCGTCGGCCGAAGCGTAGGTGGCGTTCGCGCCCACGACATGAAAGGCCGGGCGGGAGCCGTCGGGCCGGATCGGGAGCACGCTGGCCGAGGTCTGAACCTCGGCGCGGCGGACCAGGTGGGAAGGGTCGATCCCGAAGCGCTCGAGCAGGCTGACGAGCACCTCGGCGAGGGCATCTTCGCCGATCGCGCCCGCGCTCTGGACATGCGCCCCGAGCTTGGCGAGCGTGATCGCCGTTCCCCCTGCGGGGCCGGCCGGGGTCACCCGGATGTCCTGCACGAGCTGACCCCCCTGTCCCTCGGGGATCTGCTCGACGGGCCGCACGAGGACATCGACGACGTGGACGCCGAGGGTGATCGCCCGCATCTCCGCGGTCATGTTTCCTCGCGGGTCATCGAGCCGTAGCTGCGGCTGGAGACGGCCTCGATGACCGCCGACAGCTGTTCGTCATCGAGGGTGCGGGGCGCGCCGAGGGCGGCCGCGCGCCAGTAGACCGTGCACGCCCACTCGAGCAGGCGTGTCGTCTCGGTCGCTTGATCGAGATCGACGCCGTAGGCGATCGTCCCGTGATTTGACATCAAGGCCGCCACGCGGCCCTCGAGCGCCTCGAGCGTGCGCTCGGCGAGCTCGGACGAGCCGAACGTGGCGTAGGGCGCTACGCGGACGGCCCCGCCGAGGGCGAGCATTCCGTAGTGAACGACCGGCACCTCGTCGAGGACGCACGAGAGGGCCGTCCCCATCGGGGCATGGGTATGGATGACCGCTCCCGCTCCGTAGCGCTCGTAGACGCCAAGGTGCAGCCCGAGCTCCGAGGTCGGGGCAAACTCACCCTCGACCCGGGCGCCCTCCGTGTCAACGACGGTGACCTCTTCGGCGCAGAGCTTCTCGAGCACCGCTCCGGTAGGCGTCACGGCGATGAGTTCCCCAGAGCGTTCGGACACGTTGCCAGACGTCCCGAGGACGAGCCCGTCGTCGGCGAGCCGGCGCGCGGTCGCGGCGACGCGCTCACGTTCACGTTCGAGCATCGGCTGACCGCACGGTTGGGCACGTTAACAAGTGCGTCACCCTAATTTCAATTTTTTGGAGACATGCGGGGCAGTTCGGACCGCCACGCACCGCGGTCGGTACTCAGATCTCGCTGAGAACCTCGCCAGCGGCGCGCTGGCCCGAGCTCACGGCCCCGTCCATGTAGCCGTTCCAGTAGGTCGCGGTCTCGGTTCCCGCCCAGTGGATAGGTCCGACGGCCTGGCGAATCCGGGAGCCATAGGCGGTGAGCGCTCCCACGGCCGGGATCCCGACTGGGCACCCTCGCGTCCACTCCTGCTCGCTCCAGTTCGTCTCGAAATACGCCTTCGGGTGCCGCGCCCGCGGTCCGAAGAAATTGCCGTAGTTGGCCAACACGCTCGCTCGGCGCCGTGCCGGCGACATCCTGGCGTGGCTGCGAGCGTTGTCTCCACCCACGAAGCTGACCAGGACGCCCAGCTTCCCGTCGCGGGGGGAATCATCGAAGGTGACGCTCGTGGGAGCGCCGTTGTGGACGACGGTCCCGTTCAGACCGTCCTCGCGCCAGAACGGCCGGTCGTAAACGGCGGCGACCTTCGTCAGGGTCCCGGGCGCGTACCGTTGGGTCAACTGATCGCGCTCGGCAGGCAGACCGGGCTCGTAGTGGATCCGGCTGGCCAGCGTGGGAGGCAGAGCGACGATGACGCGCTTGGCGTGCACCGTCCCGTGATCTGAAACGACGGTCACTCCGCCGCTGCGACGTTCGATCCGGCGCACCGCAGCTCTGAGAACGACTCGTGAGCCAAGCTCGGCCGCCATCTTCAGGGCGATGGCCTGCGACCCGCCGACCACGCGTGAAGCCTGGGCCCCCCGGCGAGTGTTGAAGTTGCGCTCGAAGGTACCGGGGTTTTTCTTGTCTCCCGCCGCGGCCAGGTAGAAGAGCACGAACAGCAAGGGGAGCTCGCGCGGCTCGGCGCCGAAGTCAGGCCGGGTGACGGTCGCGACGAGCTCGCGAAATCGCGTCGAACTCGAGTGCTGGTCCACGAATCCCTGCAGCGTCTGGGCGTCGAGATCGGCGGCTCCGGGCGCCTCCCAAGGGGCCTCCACGGGAACCTTGGTGGACATCTGGTCGAGCGTCAGGACGACCGAGGCGATGTCCGCTGCGATCGAGGGGTCGGGCGGAGCCGTGCCGAACGCCCCCTTGTCGCTGTAGCGCAGGCGCTCGCCCTCGGTGACGAACAGGTCATCGCCGGTGTCGTAGGTCGGAAAGGTGCCGATGTGCAGCTCCTTGGCGAGCGCGAGCACGTGGTTCTGGGTCGGGCCGACGAAGGTCCCGCCGCGCTCTGACACGCGCCCATGTCCGAGGTCGTGGTTCCAGACCCTGCCGCCCACGCGGTCGCGGGCCTCGAGCACGAGCACGGACTTCCCCGCCTTCGCGATCGTGCGCGCGGCGGTCAGTCCGGCGAAGCCTGCACCGACCACGATCACGTCGACGTGGCGGCCCCGTAGCGAGCCCTTCTGGGTGGGTCTGCGTTCGGCCTGGGCCGCCGCGGGTAGTCCGGCGGCGACCCCGCCGGCCAGGGTGCCGGCGACGAACCCCCGGCGGGTCAGGTCATCACGACTGGGGGACATGGGGGCACCTCGACTGAAGAGTGGTTGGACGGTTCGCCCGCCCGGCCGAGGGGCGCGAGGCGCGCGATCCTATCGGCTGCCGGAAGCCGGGGCGGCGAGCCAGCCACTCCTGGTCTCGATGCGGTGCTTACTATCGTTTATGAAGTATGTCGACGTTCTGGCGACTTCTCGGCTTCCTGCGCCCTTACAGACGGGGTGTCATCTGGTCGTTCGTGCTCGCGTTCGGCGCCCTGGGCGGCACCGTCCTGATCCCCTACCTGACCGGCGTCGCGATCAACGCCATCCGCGGCCACGATCACCACCAGCTGACCGTCCTCGCTCTGGGCATCACCGCCGCCGGTCTGGTCCGGCTGGTGCTGAGCGTGTTCCGGCGCCTGATCGCCGGGGAGGTGTCGCTCGGGGTCGAGATGGATCTGCGTACCGCCCTCTACAACCATCTTCAGCAGCTAGAGCTGGGCTTCTTCGACCGCCAGCAGACCGGCCAGCTGATGTCGCGGGCGACCGTCGACCTGCAATCGGTGCGCTTCTTTCTTGGTTATGGCCTGATCTTCATCGCCCAGTCGGTCGTCACGATCCTCCTGGCGGCGGTCGCGATGTTCGCGCTCCAGCCCGGACTGGCGGCGATCTCGCTGGCTCCTGTCCCCTTCGTCGTCTTGATCGCCAACCGGTACGGCCATCGATCGCGCCCCGCCATGCAGGAGGCCCAGCAGCGGATCGCCGAGCTCACCGCGGACACCGAGGAGAACGTCTCGGGCGTCCGCGTGGTCAAGGCCTTCGCCCAGGAGGAGCGCCAGTACGCACGCTTTGAGCACACCACCCAGAGGGTGTTCGAGCAGCAGGTCTACGCCACCCGCATCCAGGCCTTCTACAACCCGCTGATCAGCTTCCTGCCCAACCTCGGACTGGGAGCGATCCTCCTCTTCGGCGGCCGTGAGGTGATCGACGGCTCCCTGTCGCTCGGCGCCTTCACCGCCTTCTACGCCTACCTGCTGATGCTCATTTCTCCGATGCGCACGCTGGGGTACATGCTCGGAGCGGCGCAGCGCTCCACGGCATCGGGAGCCCGGATCTTCGAGGTCCTCGACCGCGAGCCTCAGATCGTGAGTGCGCCCGGTGCCCCACCGCTGCCCGAGGGCAGCGGTCACGTCAGCTTCCGCGGCGCCGGGCTGACCTTCGAGGGCGGCGTCACCCCCGCGCTGCGTGACATCGATCTCGAGATTCCGGCCGGGCAGACGGTCGCGATCGTCGGCGCGATGGGCTCGGGCAAATCGGCCCTGGTCTCGCTCCTGCCCCGGCTCTACGACGTCACCACCGGCTCGGTCTCAATCGACGGCGCCGACGTCCGCTCCGTCGAGCTGGACAGCCTCCGCCAGGCACTGGCGGTCGTGACCGACGACCCGTTCCTGTTCTCGGCCAGCGTGCACGACAACATCGCCTACGCGCGTGCCGACGCCACCCGCGAGGAGGTCGTGCGCGCGGCGGCCGCCGCCCAGGCCGCCGACTTCATCGAGCGCCTGCCCAAGGGCTATGACACGCTGATCGGCGAGCGCGGGCTGACCCTCTCCGGTGGCCAGCGCCAGCGGATCGCGATCGCCCGGGCGATCCTCGCCGAGCCCCGCATCATGGTCCTCGACGACGCCACCTCGTCGGTCGATGCCTCGACCGAGGCGGAGATCAAGCAGGCACTCGAACAGGTGATGGTGGGGCGCACGACCTTCATCATCGCCCACCGGCTCTCGACGATCGCGCTGGCCCAGAGGATCGTGGTGCTCGACGGCGGCCGCGTGGTCGCCGACGGCTCCCACGACGAGCTGCTGGAGTCCTCAGAGCTCTATCGCGAGATCGTCGAGTCCGGCCCGACCGGCTCGGCCGAAGAGGCCATGCTCCTGCGCGAGACCGAGGAGGTGGCCGGACTATGAGCTTCATGTCCCGGGCCGAGCTCCGGCGCCGACTGCAGGAGACCGGCGGGCGAGGACGCAAGCTCCGCGGCCTGGCCGAGATCCTGTCTCCGTATCGCTGGCGCGTGCTGGCGATGTTCGTATCGCTGGTCGCGGCCACCGCGGCGGCACTGGCTCCGGCGCCGCTGGCCAAGGTCGCGATTGATCAGGGGATCGAGCACCATGATGTCGGCGCGCTCGACGTCGTCGTCGGCGTCTTTTTGGTGTCGGCGGTCGTCTACGCCTTTGCCACCTACGCCCAGACCTACCTCGTCGGCTGGGTGGGCCAGCGCGCGCTCCAGGACCTGCGGCTGAAGCTGTTCGCCCATCTGCAGTCACTTTCGATCGGCTTCTACTCGCGCAACCGGGCCGGGGTCGTGATCTCGCGGATGACCAACGACGTCGAGGCCCTTGACCAGCTCGTCGAGGACGGGCTGGCGACCCTGATCCAGTCGAGCCTCACGCTGCTCGGGGTTGTGGTCATCCTGATGGTTCTGGACTTCCACCTCGCGCTGCTCACCTTCCTGGCCTTCCCGCTGCTCGCGCTCGGGGGGCTGGCCTTCAGGATCGCCTCGGCGGATGCCTACCGGCTTACGCGTGAGAAGATCGCCACCATCACCGGGTATCTGGCCGAGACCCTGTCGGGGATCCGCGTCGTCCGGGCGTTCGGTCAGGAGCGGCGCCACATCGAGCAGTTCGCCGAGCTCAACGAGGAGAACCGCCGGGCCAACATGACGACGGTGAAGCTCAACGCCGCCTACTTCCCGGCCGTGGAGCTGCTCTCCGCGCTCGTGACGGTTGAGATCCTGGTCGTCGGTGGTCTCGAGGCAATCAACGGGCACACCTCAACGGGCGTGGTGTTCGCCTTCATCGCCGCCCTGAACAACTTCTTTGACCCGATACAGCAGCTGTCGCAGCTGTACACGACCTACCAGTCTGGGATGGCAGCGCTCGACAAGATCTTCGGCCTGCTCGATGAGCAGCCCGAGCTCGTCGATTCGCCGAATGCCACCGACCTGCCGGAGATCCGTGGCGAGGTCGCCTTCCATGACGTGTCGTTCCGCTACGGCTCAGACGACGACGGCGCCTGGGCGCTGCGCGACATCGATCTCGTGATCCCTCCGGGGCAGACGGTCGCGCTCGTCGGCGAGACCGGCGCGGGCAAGTCGACCTTCGCCAAGCTCGTCGCGCGCTTCTATGACCCGACGAACGGCAGCCTGCTGGTTGACGGTCATGACCTGCGCGACGTCACCGCGCACTCGCTGCGCTCCCAGATGGGGATGGTGCCCCAGGAGGGCTTCTTGTTCAGCGGAACGATTCGGGAGAACATCTCCTTCGGCCACCCCGCCGCCTCCGACGAGGAGATCCACGCGGCCGCACGCGCGGTCGGTGCCCACGACTTCATCATGGCCCTGGAGCACGGCTACGACACCCAGG
>JBAPXO010000839.1:0-2218 GCA_049284255.1 Solirubrobacteraceae bacterium
TGACCAGGGCGATGATGTCGTCGTGGGTCAGGGTGCGCGAATCGAGGTCGATGTCGAGCCCGAGCCTGGAGTTGAGCTTGTACCGACCGACGCGCGTCAAGTCATAACGCTTGGGGTCGAAGAACAGCTGGTTGAGCAGTGAACGTGCCGCGTCGATCGACGGCGGCTCGCCCGGACGCTGCTTCTTGAACAGCTCGATCAGCGCGCCTTCCTCGGTGCGCGTGGCCTCGGGGTCGGCGTCGACGGTGTTGCGGATGTACAGCGAGTTCTCGAAGAGATTGAGGATCTCCTCGTCGGTCGCATAGCCCATCGCGCGCAGCAGGACGGTCACCGGCAGCTTGCGCTTGCGGTCGATGCGAACGTAGACGCGGCCCTTCTTGTCGATCTCGAGCTCGAGCCACGACCCGCGCGCGGGCATCAGGTTCGCGATGAAGACCTGCTTCTCGCGGTCCTTGGGCTCCATCACATAGGCGCCGGGTGAACGCACGAGCTGCGTCACGACGACGCGCTCCGTGCCGTTGATGATGAACGTGCCGCGCTCGGTCATCCACGGGAAGTCGCCCATGAAGACCGACTGCTCGCGAATTTCACCCGTCTCGCGGTTGATGAAGGCGACCGTGACGGTCAGCGGTCGCGCGTAGGTCAAATCCTTCTCCCGGCACTGCTCCAGGCTGGCGACGGGCTCGTCGAAGACAAATTCTCCGAACTGGACGGCCAGGTTGCCGGTGTAGTCCTCGATCGGCGAGATGTCGTCGATCGTCTCGCGCAGGCCGCCGCTTTCGGGATCGGTCAGCCAGAGAAAGGACTTGCGCTGAATATCAATGAGGTTGGGTACTTCAAGGACCTTGTTCAGACGCGCGAAACTACGGCGCGTCCGGGGTGCGTGAGCGGTTGCCAAGACGGCGACTCCTCGGGCGGTCGAGAGGGTGCGAGCTAGGCGCGGTGGCGAGCTAAAAGCTCACCAAGAGCGCGACCAGCAAAGATAGCACACGGCATCGGTGCCCTGTGAAGGACCGTCCAGCTCTCACGGACCCCGCCCTCAGCGGCCGCGTATGTGGCGCGGCGCCTCGTTTTGGGCGGCTACGGCTATCGGCTGACTCGGAGCAGTGTAGGGGGAAAACCGCCCAGCGGCAACTTTGGTCGACGCGTGCCGAATCGCTTGCAGCCGCGGCGAACCCGAGGCATCGAGGCCCTCGCCCTCGCCACCGGCGGGCTCACGCCGCGGCGCCGGCCGTCTCTCGCCGTCGAGCTCGCAGCGGCAGCGGGATGCGGCGCAGGGGCGCCCCCTTGGGCCGCGGCTCGACCTCCACGTAGCGGAACACGACCCGGCCGAAGCGCAGCACGTCGCCGTCGCTCAGGTGCGCGACCGTCACCTGACGGCCGTTCACGAACGTGCCGTTGGAGCTACGGTCGTCGAGCACACGAGCGCCCTCGCCGCGAAGCGCGAGGATGGCGTGGCGCCGGGAGACGTTGGCATCCTCGAGCCGAACGTCGGCGATCAGACCCCGGCCGATGTGGGTGATCGGGCGCCGGAGTGGGAGCAAGAGCTTCTCCGCCTCGTGCTCGATCGCCAGGTAACGCCCGGGCGGAGCACCCGCTTCGGGGATCAGGCCGGCGCGCGTCCGGTGGTCGAGCAGCGCAAGCGAGTCGTCGACGAACCGATGGTTCGAATCGATGCCCGCCGTCGGACGATCGTCGGGATGGGAGGAGGTGTGGGCCCGGTCCGGGAGTTGGGCTGAAATGGTCATGGGCACAGCTCACCACCGGGCGCGAACACCAACGTCAGAGCCGGCGAAGAACTTGGTAAGCGCCCTTACGCGGCCACGATCGGAAGGTTGATCGATTGCCAGCGGCCGCTTATCGATGAAAGAATCGCGCGTGAGTGGTGCCGGGACCGGCTCGCGCAACTGCTCATCCGGGACCAAATCCCTGCTTGACCGCGGTCGAGCGTGGTGGCCCAAGTGCCAACTAAGGAGGATCCGTTGCGTCTGCCAAGACTCGGTCGAGCCCTACCGCTGGCCGTTGCCGTAATCGTCCTAGCCGCCGGTGGAGTGGCATGGGCGACCATTCCCGACAGCTCGGGAACCATTCATGCCTGCCGCGATACCTCAAGCGGAGCGCTCAGGGTGATCGATCCGAGCGCCGGCGGAGCCTGCTCGACGGGCAAGGAGGTTGAGCTGGATTGGAACCAGGCCGGGCGCGCCGGGCCAGCCGGACC
>JBAPXO010000840.1:0-15055 GCA_049284255.1 Solirubrobacteraceae bacterium
CCGCAACGGCGCGCGGCGCTCGCGGCTCTCCCTCGGCTCGAGGATCAGCCGGCGAGCGCGGCGTGATCTAGAAGATTCCGCTGAGGTTCTGCATGATCGAATACGCCGCTGGGAACAGCAGCACGATCATCAAGGCCGGGAAGATCAGGAAGATCAGCGGGAAGATCATCTTGACCGGCGCCTTCTGCATCTTCTCCCGGGCAGACTGACGTTGACGGCGGCGCTGGTCGCTTGAGAGCTCGCGCAGGACGGGGCCGATCGACACGCCGAGTGATTCGCCGCGGGAGGCCGTACGCACGAAGGCGCGGATCGAGGGGGTGTCGCAACGTTCGGCCATCTCCTCGAGTGCCTGCTGGGTCGTGATCCCCAGGCTCTGGCGCTTCATCGTCAGACGCAGCTCCTGGCCGATCGGACCTTGGAAGCGTTCGGCGACGAGCGCCAGTGAAGCAGTGAAGCCCATGCCGGCCTCGATGGTGGCGATCAGGACGTCGATCAGCTCGGGCAGCCGGCGGTCGACCTCGTCGAGACGAGCTGAGCCGCGCCTGCGGATGACGAACGAGGGCAGCATCCATCCGGCCGCGGCCGAGAGCACGACGAGGAGGATCTTGAGCATCGAGAGCCCGCCGCCGGCGGAGACCGCGAGGAGGATCAGGGCCGGCAGCCCGATGGCCCCCATCGCGCGGTAGCCGTGGACGGTCTCGGGGTTCACGTCGTACAGGCCGGCGGCGCTCAACTCGCTGGACGACAAGACCGAGAGCGAGGGAAAGCGCCTCATGACGAAACCACCGAATCGTTCTGCGAACCGGCCGACCCGCCGGCGCAGTCGCCCGACGGTGTCGGCGTTGGCATCGGTGTCCTGGGACTCGAAGCCGTAGTCACGGACTCCGCGCAGGTGGACCTTGAGTTGGAGCCTGGGGAGCACCGCCGCGTGGACGACAAGCCGAGCGGTGATCGCGACGAGGAGAAGAGCGAGACCGAAAAGGAGCATGATCGACCTCAGGTCGGAATCTTGGTGATCTTCTGCATGACCTTCCACCCGATCGCGACCAGGACGGAACCGAAGACCAGGGCGGCGATTCCGACCGTGGTGTGAAACATGGGGTGCGCGTAGGCCGGGGAGATCACCGAGAGCCCGAGCAGGAGCACCCCGGGCAGTCCGGTCAGGATGTAGCTCGACATCTTGGCCTGCGAGGTCAGGGCCTTCATCTCTCGCCGCAGATCGTTGCGGTCACGTGCGCCCTCGGCCACCCGGTCCAGCGCTTCGGAGACGTTGGAGCCCGAGCGTCGGTTCAGCCCGGCGATCAGGGCGACCTGGTCCATGTCGTTTGACCGCATCCGGCGTGAGACGGCTTCCAGGGATTCCTCGAGCGGGCGTCCCAGGGTCTCGTCGGTCACGGCTCGCTCGAGCTCGCTGCGCGTCGGCTCCTCGGCGCCGTCGGCGACGATGGCCAGGCCGCCGGCGAAGCTCCGGCCGACGCGCATCGCGCTCGCGAGATCCTGCAGGTAGGTGGGAAGGGTGTCGCGGAACCGGGTGCGTTGCTTCTCCGCCGCCCGGTTGACGAGAACACGGAGCACGAACGGCCAGCCGATCAACGGCAACATGCCGAGAAGGCTCGATCCACTCGCCACGATCAACAGCAGGGATAGGAAGATGCCGATCCCGGCAGCGCGCCGGACCAGGGCGACGGGAGTACGTGGGTTGCGGCCGACCTCGACGTTCTCCGCGAACTCCAGCCACCAATCCGTCCGCGCGATCCGCTTGGCCAGGTTTCCGGCTCGGGGCTCGGCTACCGGTGAATCCTCCTCGGCCTCGGCCTCGTCGGGCACCTGGGGGACGAAGCTGCCGACCCGATCCCGGACGCCCTGCTTGGGGGGTCGGTGAAATGCCAGGGTAACGGCCGCGGCGAGCAACAGGGCGCAGATGACCGAGACGCTCGCCTTGCCCGCGGTCGTCACCCAGAACGACGCTTGCGAGGCGGCCTGCACTTGGCTGGCGGCCGCCGACGCGGGCATGGAGGCAAGCAGCCAGACCACGGTCAGGCTCACAGCGCTGGCCAGCGCCCGCGGTCTCGTTTTCTCAAGCAACCTCGCCCCCGGCGGCGATCAGGGTCGGCCCGCGGCCGCCCGAAAAGCAGCTCGGCGGTTCCACCCGGCGGCGTTCGAACTGGTCCAGGAACCCTGGACGCAGGCCCGTGTACTTCAGCGAGCCGGTGATGCGGTTGGCCGAGGACTCCTCATCGATCTCCATCTTGAAGAGGTCCTGGAGCGTGATCACATCTGATTCCATCCGCTGCACCTCGGTGATGGCGACCACGCGCCGAGTGCCGTCGCTCATGCGCTCGATCTGGATCAGCATGTCCAGCGCCGATGCCACCTGCTCGCGTATCGCGCGCACCGGCAGGTCGTAGCCACTCATCAGGACCATCGTCTCCAGGCGCGCCAGCGCGTCCCGGGGTGAATTTGCGTGCAACGTCGACAGCGAGCCATCGTGGCCCGTGTTCATGGCCTGGAGCATGTCGAGCGCCTCCGCCCCGCGCACCTCACCCACGACGATGCGGTCGGGGCGCATGCGCAGGGAATTCCGGACCAGGTCGCGGATCCCGATCTCTCCCTCGCCCTCGATGTTCTTAGGCCGGGACTCGAGCCGGAGCACGTGACGCTGGTTGAGCTGGAGCTCGGCCGCATCCTCGATGGTCACGATCCGGTCGCTGTCGGGGATCGAGGCCGAGAGGGCGTTGAGCATCGTCGTCTTGCCCGAGCCGGTACCGCCGGCGATGAGGATGTTCAGGCGCGCCTTGACGCAACGCGCCAGCACGTCGGCGGTCTCGGGAGTGAGGGCGTTGCGCCTGATCAGCGCCCCCATGTCCAGCCGGTGGGTTCCGAACTTCCGGATGGTGAGCAGGGGGCCCGAGAGCGACAGCGGCGGAATCGTGGCGTTGATGCGGCTGCCATCCGGGAGTCGGGCGTCGACCATCGGCGAGGACTCGTCGATACGGCGGCCCACCTGGGCGACCATCTTGTTGATGATGCGTTGAAGGTGGCCGTCGTCGGTGAAGCGAACCGGGGTGCGGTGCAGCTTCCCCGCCCGCTCGACCCAGATGTCGTAGGGGCCGTTGGCCATGATCTCAGTCACCGTTTCATCGGCGAGCAACCGCTCCAGCGGGCCATAGCCGACGATGTCGGCGGTCAGCTCAATCGCGATGCTCTCGCGATCCTCGCGGGAGATGCCGTGCTCCTGCGCGAGCCGCTCGCGCAACTCCTCCTGGACGCGGCCGCGGAGCGTGGCCTGGTCGAGCGTGGTGTTGAAGAGCTGGCGCCCGAGATCATCGATCAGGTCACGGTGGATGCGGGTCTTCATCTCCTGCATCGGCACCGAGAACCGGTCTTGGCGCTCGGAATCGACGGCTTGGGAGAGACGCTCGTGAAGCTGCATCAGGCGCTCCTGCGCCGGCGGAAGATCGACTGGCGGGGGGGCCGGCCGCTCGGACTCTCGGGCTCTTCCTCGCGGAGGTTGCGCAGCTCGACCACCTGGCCGTCGACCGCCGCGCCGCCACTGGTATTGGCCGCCTCGATGTAGACGTCGGCCAGCGCGCGAAACGCCTTGGCGGCTTCCGAGCCCCGCGTCCCGGCGAGCGGCTCGCCCTGATTGATCGAGCGCGTGATGTCGGGATGGCTCGGGATCAGGATGTCGACGTCGCGGCCCAGGATCGCCAGCACGTCCTCGCGTTCGATGCCGACGTTGGTGTTGGCGCGGTTGAGCAGGATCTTGACGTGCCGGCGGTCGAAGTCCATGCGCTCCAAGGTCTCCAGACCGAGCTTGGTGTTCTTCAGCGACAGCGTGTCGCGCATCGCGACCACGAGCACGTCGTTGCAGGAGTCCACGGCGCTGATCACCTCGGGCGCGAAGCTCGGCGGCGTATCGACGACCACGAACTCGAACATCTCACCGAGCAGGCGCTGCACGTCGGCGAGAAACGGAACCGTGATCATCGCCGCCTGGTCGGGCCGGATCGGGGCCAGGAGAGCGCGTGCTCCCGACGGGTGCTCAACCAGGAAGTCCTGGAGCTTCTCGGCGTCCAGCGACCCGCCGGAGCGAACCAGGTCGTGGATCGTCCGGCTCGGGGACAGCCCCATCGCCAGCGCGACATCACCGAACTGGAGGCTGAGGTCCATCAAGGCGACCCCGTGGCCGGCACGGGCGATCGAGACCGCGAGGTTGACCGCCGCCAGGGTCTTGCCGCTCCCGCCCTTCATCCCGAGCACGCAGATGACGTTGCGGGCGCCCTCGGACCTCGGCGTCGCGATGCCCCGCCTGCGCATCACCGCCTTCTCGATCGTGAACACGAGCTGGCGCGAGAGCTCCAGGTCCAAGACGTCGCCCGGTGACGCCGGCAACGTGACGAAATCGTCTACGCCGTTGCGGAAGGCGTCATCGAGCGATCCGGTGGTTTCGGCCGGGCACACCAGGACGATCGGCCGGCTGAGCTGCTGCCGACGCGCCCCGGCGATGAACTCCCGCACCTCGGACGTGTAATCGGCGACGGCGACGATCAACGCGTCGCCCACCCCCGTCGTGGTGGCGGCTGCGCCGTCGAGCTCGAGGTAGTCCAGCACCGTGACGTTCGCGTCCCGGGACACGAGCGTCTCGATCAGGCCACGGTCGACCTCCTGGTCGAGCGCCACCCAGATGCTCAGCTCGGAGCTCATTGGCTCCCGTCCGTGCTGGCGCTCCAGTCGCGCAAGATGTGGCTGTACGCCCGCTTGTAACCGGCCAAGACCCCGTTGAGGTTCATGCCCAGCGAGTTGGCAATGATCGGAGCGATGCTCTCGGGCACGCTCGGGGTGGCGCCGGCCTCGGCTGGGCGCAGCGAGAGATAGATCTTGCCGTTGTCGGCCGAGAAGGCGACCTGGCTGGCCTTGCCCGCCGGGACCGCCAGCACCAGCGACGCTCCGGTTATCGGCGTCCCCCCGGCTTGGGTCGGCGTCGAAGATGACGTGCCTGCCGGCTTTATCACCTGGACGTTAGGGGCGATCAGGACCTCGACGGTGTACTGCGAGTTGTCGGCGGTCTTGACCTGAAAGCTCGAGTAGACGTCCACGTGATCGCCGGCCTGCAGCACGTCGGTGTCCCCATGGGCTTCGTCCACGTTGATCGCGATCGCCCGCTCGTTGGGCGTCAAGAGACCAGTGACCCCGGCTTGCGCGGTGAAGTCGGCGGAGGTCAGCTGCTGTCCGGGCAGGATGGCGGATACAGCGGTCTCCCCGGAGATCGCCGAGGCGCTGCTGATCGCGCCCGGGGCGAGCTGGGAGGTGACGATCGGCGTGGACTTGTACAGGCCCTCGGCGGCGATCGTGTTGCCAGACGTGCCCTTCGGTATCTGCGCGGTGGCCACGAGTACGGTGGCTTGGCGGACTGGGGTCTTGAGGGTCGTCTTGTACTGGCTGAGCGCCATCATGAGAATTCCCCCGGCACACACCGCGCACACCAGCGCCAGCGTCAGCGAGCCCCCACGCGTGGCCATGAGCCCGCCCAGGCTGCGCCGGGCCATCTTCTTCTGGGTCCTCTTCATGGTGTCACTCCAATAGGGGTCATGCTGCCGGGCAGGGATTGCTCCCCGTGCTGTTGCCACTGGTGTAAGGGTTGGACCCGGCGACGTTCTCAAGCCGCATCGTGGCGCTTTCGGAAAGGGTCAGTGTCTTGCTGATGAACGGGAGCTGGAGGGGGGCGGTGCTGGATATGCATACTCGGATCGGTTGGCCGACCGCGTACGTGGCACCCGTCGGCTGATAAATCCACACCGAAAGCTGTGAACTGGCGTTCTGCAGCCCCGCCGATGCCTGCGATTTGATGTAGGACTGCAGGCCGCCGCTGGGGTTGTTGTCCACGGCCGCCCAGCGCGCCCCTTCCTCGGCGAGCTGGGTCTCCTGGTTGGAATAGTTCTCGAGGCGCCCGAAGGTGATGATGCCCATGACCAGTGCAATCAGGATGGGCGCGATGATCGCGAATTCCACGAGCACCGTCCCCCGCTCGTCGCCGAGCCGTGAGCGGCATCTCCGAACCAATCTGTGTGGTGCAATCCGTCCTCGCATATGCCGTCTGTTCATCGGGTCTCGGAATTGGTCCCGCTCTGAGACGTATCGTCAGCCGAGGTGGCCGGTCGCCTGAGAAAACCTCTAGGTGTAGCTAGACGTTCGTCTAGGAGGAGTGCCTCGAGCACGAGCAAACGCCCACCCGATGGCCAGAAGGCCTTCGAGTGGGCGTTTTGTGCTCGATGCTTGACGTGTTGACTACAGGCTCGTCGAGGCGCTGTTGAAGAGGCCCGAGATCCCGCCGCCGAGCGCGGTGGCGGCCACGACAACGATGAGGGCGATGACGCCGATCAGGATGCCGTACTCAGCCATCGTCTGACCCTCCTGGCGCTGCAGACGCACCAGAAGAGCGGTGACGAAGTCATAGAAGTTGCTGAACATGTGTTCACCTCCTCTCATCTCATCGTGCCGACACCGCGGCGTTCACATACACACATGGGGCGAGCGCAGCTCAACCGGGCTGACTGCGAGTGGTTGTTGGTTGATGGCCTTGCCGCCATGGCCATAAGATCGGGATCCGGCCATGGCAACGGCAGAGAAGAACGGGTAGTTCGCACCTAGACCAACGTCGGACGCCCACCCCGCCTTCTTACGGGAAGGGTGAAAGTTCGCTGGATCTAGACCTAGGTGGGATTGACGCGCGGTGCACGGTGGGCGACATATATGGACATGCGCGACGCCCGTCACCAAGCAAACGGCTCCCCGGCTCCTCGGGTGCTCGTGATCGCCTCAGATCGCCGTTTCCGGGCGCTCACCGCAACCCTTCTCACCCAGCGCGGCTACCCGGTGTCGGTCGGCGGACACGGCGTCGACGTGGCCGAGCTCGCCGTCCGCGAGCGCGCCGACGTCGTCGTCCTGGACGCCAGCGCGTCCCTGACCGCAGCCGCACGCGAGGCGGCGAGGCTCGGTCAGCTGCGTCCTCGGGTCGCCGTGGTGGCCGTTGGGACCGACCGGACCGATGGCCTGGCGGCGCTGCCCGTGCACGCCAAATGGGGCTCGTTTGAGGAGCTGCTCGGGGCCATCACGCGCGCCTGGCCGTCGGCCCCCCGCGTGACGATGGTGCCGGCTCTCAGCTAGTCCCCTCACGCCCCCGCTAAAGATGTGGCGCCAGACGCCGATGCAGTAACGCAATGGGCGAATCTGCGCCAAGTTCGGGGCGCTCCATAGACGGAGATATCGAAGTTCTGCTCGCTGTGGTCTGCGAGCCGGAGTCGGGTGTGAGCGTGCCCACCGACACGGTCAACGAGGCCCGCGAGTCCGCCGTAGGGCTGTTTGCGGCCTGTGGTGGCTCGCCCGAGGCGCGCGGCCTCGCGCTCCTGAGCTTTGCGGCCGACCTTCTGTGCGCGGTCGCCGTCGACCTCGCCGCCGACCGGCCTCGAGCGCAGCGGCTGATCGACTGCCTGGAGACCCGGACCGATATCCGTCGCGCTGCCCTGGGTCGTGAGCTTCTGCGCGCGGGACGGCTGCTCGAACTGCCCGTCGAACTCGCCATCGAGGTCCATCTCGCCCTGCTGAAGGTGTTTACGGGCGCCGACACGGTCTCGTTGTGGACCCAGCCGCCGCCGGGCAAGCTCACGCGCGTCTCGCATGTGGGCGAGCTCGACGGCACCGCGGCCCACCTGCGGGCCACGGCAGCGGCGGTGCTCCGGTCCGAGGCCGTGCACACTGGAGGACCCGCCGCCACCGTGGCGGTGAAGATCGAGTCGGTCCCTTCTCCCGCGGCCGCCCTGGTCGCGCACGGCGCGGACAGCGACCCCGCTGTCTGCACCGTCCTGCTGGAGGCAGCGGTCCCGATCATGGCGGCGCTGCTGGACCGCCGCGCCCTGCTCGCCCGCGAGCGCTCGCAGGAGACGGTGGTCGATACCGTCGAGCGGCGGCTGGCACGACTGCGCTTCGATCTCCACGACGGCCCCCAGCAGGACGTCCACCTCCTCGCCCAGGACCTCAGCCTGTTCCGCGATCAGCTGCGGCCGATGATCGCCGCCGATCCCAACCGTGACCGCGCGCTCGGACGACTCGACGACCTCGAGGCCCAGCTCGTGGCCCTGGACGGAGATCTGCGACGGCTCTCGACCTCTGTGCAGTCGCCGTTCCTGGCCCCGGGCTCGCTCCAGGAGGCCCTCGCCGAGTTGACCGATGCCTTCGCGGGGCGCACCGGCATCGTCCCGGAGACCAAGGTCACGGGGGCCCCGAGGGAGATGACCGATTCCCAGCAGATCGCCGTCCTCTCCCTCGTGCGCGAGGCTTTGAGCAACATCCGCAAGCACAGCGACGCTGAGCAGGTGCGGATCGAGATCAAATCCGAGGCCTCAGGGCTGACCGTGGAGATCTGCGACGACGGGAAGGGATTCGATCCCGAGGCGACGCTGGTGCGCGCCGCGCGCGCGGGGCGGCTCGGGCTGGTGGGGATGCACGAGCGTGTCCGGATGCTCGGAGGACGCACTCAGATCGACTCGCGCCCGGGCGGCCCCACCGTCATCTCGGCCAACCTCCCGGCCTGGCACGCCGAGACCACGACCGCCGCGCAGAGCACCAGCGGTCCGGCGGATACTTCCCTCTAGCGCCGACCCCAGACGACCTGGATGAGGGCGGCGGGGTCGAGCTCAGCTGATCCCGTGCTGCAGCGCGTAGCGAACCGCGCCGGCACGATTGGCAACGCCGAGCTTCCGGTAGATGTTCGTCAGGTGGAACTTGATCGTGTGCTCGCTGATCCACAGGTCGCGACTGATCGCCGCGGTGGTCATCCCGGAGGCGACGGCGGCGAGGATCGAGCGCTCACGATCGGTCAACGAGGGACCGGCGGGCTCGGGCCCTGCACCCTGGCGCACGGGCGCGGGGGCCGGGGCATGGAAGACGGCGCCGCTGTGCGCCTGTCGAAGGACCGATGAGATGTCGAGCGCACGCGCGCTCTTGAGGACGTAGGCGCTGGCGCCGGCTCCCAGCACGGCATTGATCATCGAGCGGTCGTCGCACGCCGAGAGGACGACCACCTTGAGCTCGGGCCAGCCCTGGCGAACCTGCTCGATGACATCCACGCCGGTCGCCCCCGGCATCATCAGGTCCATCAAGACGAGATCGGGACTGCGGCGCTCGATCAACTGCAGTAACTCGGCGGCCGAGTGAGCCTCTCCGACCACATCCATGTCCTCGAGATCCTCGATCGTGCGCCTCAGCCCCGCGATGATCAGCGGGTGATCGTCGGCGATCAGGATCTTGATATGGGGGTCCTCAGACCCGTCCCCTTCGAGGCGGCCTGCCTCCAGCGCAGCTTCCATCCGGGTTGCCCTCCTTGTCTACAGCGTCCGGCCGTTTGACCCGGTCATCTCGCACATGTTTTCGGTCTAAAGGCCGAGCAGCTAATCCGTAGTTTCCCGCAGTTGGCCGCGACAGGCTGCTGAGTTGATACCGGCGCCCCGATTGGCGTAGCGTGCAGCTCATGGGATCGGCGGCGTGGCGTAGGGGTCATGAGCGGGAGGCTTGAAGGTGTCGGCGCCGACGAGGCCGACCGGCTCGTCGAGGCGCCCGCGCCGGCTCGCGCTCAGCTGATGAAGGCGGTGCTCAGCCGGGAGTCGTTCAGCGATCCCGAGTGGATCTTCGAGCGCAAGCTCGACGGCGTGCGGTGTCTGGCGATCCACGACGGTGGGCGCACCCGCCTGCTGTCGCGAAACGACCTGGATCTGGACAAGCGTTATCCCGAGGTGCGCGACGCCATCGCCGCCCAGCGGCGAGACCGGTTCGCCGTCGACGGAGAGGTAGTGGCCTTCGCCGGGCGCGAGACCAGCTTCGCCCGCCTGGCCGACCGCGGCCACCACCCCGTCCCGATCTTCTTCTACGTATTCGACCTCCTGTGGCTCGACGGCTATGACACCCGAGCCCTTGACCTGCGCACCCGCAAACGCCTGCTGCGTTCCACGCTCACCTACGACGGAGCGCTGCGGCTTACGCCCCATCGCAACACCGATGGCGAGGAGATGTTCAAGGAGGCCTGCCGCAAGGGTTGGGAGGGCGTGGTTGCCAAACGCGCCGACAGCGTCTACCGAGCAACGAGGTCGCGTGACTGGCTGAAGTTCAAATGTGAGGCGGGTCAGGAACTGGTGATCGGTGGGTTCACCGCCCCCCGCGGGTCGCGGGTGCAGTTCGGTGCTCTGCTGGTCGGCTACTTCGACGGCGACAAGCTTCGGTATGCGGGCAAGGTGGGGACGGGCTTTGACCAGGAGACGCTGCGCTCGCTCGGGGATCGAATGCGCTCGCTGCGCCGCGAGACCGCGCCGTTTGCCGACGCCGCCGCGATCAAGGAACGACACGTCACCTGGATCAAGCCGGAGCTCGTCGCTGAGCTCGGGTTCACCGAGTGGACGAGCGCGGGACGCCTGCGCCACCCGCGGTTCCTGGGCCTGCGCGACGATAAGGCGGCACGTGAAGTGGTCCGCGAGCGATGAGCCCCGACCTGACGATTGGGCGGCGCAGCGTGCCGTTCAGCCACCCCGACAAGTCGCTGTTCGAGCACCCGACGATCACCAAGCTCGAGCTGGCTCGCCACTACGAGGCGGTGGCCGAATCGATGCTCCCGCACGTCCGCGATCGGCCGCTCGCGCTTCAGGCCTTCCCCAATGGCATCGCGGAGCAGGGATTCTTCATGAAGTCCGTTCCCAAGTACTTCCCCGACTGGGTGGCCAGAGCGACCGTCCCCAAGCGCGGCGGGACGCTCACGCAGGTCTTGGCTCAGGACGCGGCGACGCTCGTCTACCTGGCCGGCCAGAACGTCATCACCCCTCACATCTGGCTCTCCCGGGCCGATGAGCCGCGACGCCCCGATCGGCTGATCCTCGACTTCGATCCCTCGCCCGGAGTCCGTTTCGCGGAGGTGCGGGCCGCCGCTCGCGCCGCCGGGGAACGACTCAAGGATGCCGGGCTGGCCCCGTTTGCGATGGTGACCGGCTCGCGGGGCGTCCACGTCGTCTGCCCGCTGCGCCGCGGGGCATCGTTCGGCGACGTCCACGGCTTCGCCCGCAAGCTGGCCGAGGCGATGGTCGCCGACGATCCGCGTGATCTGACGCTCGAGTGGCACCGCGCCGAGCGGGGCAGCCGTATCTACGTCGACGTCAACCGGATCAACTACGCCCAGCACGGCGTCGCGCCCTACGGCGTCAGGCCTCGTCCGGGAGGCCCGGTGGCGATGCCGATCGCCTGGGAGGAGCTGTCGGATTCCAAGCTCAAGCCCGACCGCTGGACGATCAAGGACGCCGCCGCGCGCCTGCGCAGCGAAGGCGACGCCTGGAAGGGCATCGGGCGCCGGGCCCGCAAGCTACCGTTGGGCGAGTAGTGGAGCAGCCGCCTCAGCCACCCTCCGTCCTGGCCAGTGACGCCGACCGCGAACGCAGCGTCGAGGTGCTGCGCCAAGCCGTGGCAGACGGGCGGCTGGAGCTGGAGGAGTTCACCGACCGGGTCGGCCTGGCGCACGCTTCGCGCACCGAGGCCGAGCTCGCCGTCCTCACTCGTGACCTCCCGGACCGGGCCTCCCAGACGGCCGAGGAGTCGCCCCGGTACCTCGCGCTGTGCTCGCGGCTGATCCGCAAGGGTCGCTGGGACCTCGCGCGGCGCTCCTCCTTTCGATCGATCTTCGGGACGATCGATCTCGATCTGCGCCAAGCGCGTCTGGCCTCCGAGGATGTGGAGATCGACCTGTTCAACCTGTTCGGCACGGTGACGGTGATCGTTCCCGAGGGGATCGAGGTGACCGTGACCGGAGGTGGCGCTTTCGCCAGCCAGGTGATCGACCCGCCTGCCGGTCCGCCCATCCCCGGCGCTCCCAGGCTGCGCATCAACGGCCGCGGCCCGGGAGGAACGCTCTACGTGCGCAGTCGATCTGAGCACGGCGGCGTCATGACCCGGGCGCTCGGCGGCGACGAGTCGACCTGAAGCTGTGCCGACGCCGTTCCTTCTGCTCCAGCTCTCCGACACCCACATCGGCGCCGATTGGGGCGAGGGCGATCCGGTCTCCGACCTCGAGGCGGCCATCGCGTCCGTCAGACGCCTGCCCGACCCCCCTGACGCCGTGCTCGTGTCCGGCGACGTCGCCAACGGCGGAGAGGATGGTCAGTATGCGCGGGCGTACGAGCTGCTCGATCGCCTACCGGGTCCGGTGTACGTGATGGCGGGCAACCACGATGACCGCGAACAGCTCCGCCGTCATTTCTCGCTACCGGGAAGCGGCGGCGAGCCGATTCAGTACGCGGTCGACCTCGACGCTGCGCGGCTCGTCGTAGTCGATACCACGCGCCCGGGCGCGGACGACGGCGAACTCGACGAGGAGCGACTCGCGTGGCTGCAGGACGCACTCAGCGAGGCTCCCGACCGTCTCACGGTGCTCGCTCTGCATCACCCGCCCCTGATCACCGGAATCGAGCCCTGGGACGCCACCGCCCTCAGCGCCGACCACCGGCGCGCGCTCCTGGATGTTCTGGATCGGCATCCGCAGGTCAAGCTCCTGGTCGCTGGGCACGTTCATCGCATGATCGTGACCCGGTTTGGCGGGAGGCCGCTCATCACGGTCCCCAGCACCCACCTGCAGGCCAAGCTCCAGTTCGGCCCCTCCCAACTTGAGCTCACGGCGGAGCCTCCGGCCTATGTCCTGCATTCGGTCGTCGATGGAGAGGTCGTCTCGCACTTGCAGCCGGTGGCACTGGGCTGACCGACGGGCAATGCTCGTCGCCGTCACCGATCACGCCGCCGAGCGCTTCCGTCAGCGCGTGCGGGGCACGCTTGAGCCCAAGACCGAGATCGCGGCCCGAGTCGCCCGCGCTCGGGAGGCCGGCCGCAGCGAATCCGGCGAGCGCGGCGCGGTCCTGATCCGCGACCTGGAGCGGCCAGACCTCGTGTACGTCTGCCGCCCCGAGCGCGACGAGCTCGTCGTCCTGACCTTGTGGGAGCGCGGCGATCGTGCCGTCGTGCCCAAACGCTTCACCGACGCGCTTCGACGCGACGACGGCCTCGTCTAGACCAAGGTAGGGGTGACCGCCCCGCTGGACTGTCGATTAATGGCATGTGACCGCCGGGAGGATTAGCGGTAAGAACGCGAGCTGGAGCGCCTTGGGGGCGATCGCCTGCCTGCTCGTGTTGCTGCTCTGCGCCGGTGCGGCGCAGGCGCGACAGCTCGCTGCCCCCGGCCTGCACTCCCCGTCCAGTAATGCCACCGTCCAGGAGTTGCCCGCCTTTGAGTGGGGGTCGGTTCGCGGCGCCGCCAAGTACCAGTTCGAGTTCTCGGCGGTACGGAATTACGCCTCGCCGGTCAACGGCTTCTCCTCGGGCCCGGAGAGCGTCGATGGCACCGCGATCACCAACACCGACACGATCCCCAACGGCACCTATTACTGGCGAGCGCGCGCCGTCACGGCCAGTGACCACCCCGGACGCTGGTCGGCCACGCGGACGCTGCACAAGAGTTGGGACGCCGCACCTAAGCTGCTGAGCCCGCAAGGCGCAACCGTCCAATGGCCGTCCAATCCTCTCGTGTTGAAGTGGTCGTCCGTTCCATACGCGGCCAAGTACGACGTGTTCATCGGCACGGACCCCTCCCTCTCTCACCTCGTGCTCGGCTCCGTGAGCTCGCCGCTGCAGATTGCCGGACTGCAGATGGCGTTTCCCGGTGTGCTGGCCTCAGGCACCTATTACTGGGCGATCCAGCCCGTCGACGCCAACGGCGTCGTGGGCAACCGCTCCGCGGTCGCCTCCTTCAACTGGTCCTGGCCGTCCGATACCAACGCCACCGAAGTCGATGACTCCTCAGATCCAAGCGTCGTCGAGCCTCGGTTCTCGTGGTCGCCGATCGCCGGCGCCGCGGGCTACGAGGTCGAGATCAGCCGCGCCTACGACTTCCCGCAAGGCTCCGATGTCCTCGATCAGAAGGGCGTGATCGGGGAGTCGTTCAGCCCGACGAGCTTCCTGCCCAACGAGACGACGCTGTACTGGCGGGTGCGGGCCGAGGATGCCGAGGGGGACGCCGGTGACTGGAACGTCGGCCAGCCCTTTACCGAGACCTTCGACCAACTCACCCCAACCATTCACAACCTGCGGCTGGTCGACGGGTCGGCGGCGGAGAACACTGTGGCCACTGGGTCGTCCACCTCAGATCCGATCGTTACGTGGAGCCCGGTCCCCGGAGCGTCTAGCTACGACGTGCAGGTCGCTCCGTTCGCCTCCGGTTTTGGATGTGAGTGGTCAAGCAACAAGACGGTCGCCCAGAACACGGCCTCGACGGCGTGGACACCCGCATCAACGAACCCAGCCAGCAAGCAGAGTTGGGAGCCGCCGGACTGGCCGGCAGTCAGCGGACCCCCAGTGAACCTCACTCCATCGGGATCGTATTGCGTGCGGGTCGCCGCTATCCGGGACGACCCGCTACCGGGCGGCGGCACGGTCGTGAGCGCCACCAGTCAGCTCGGCGGTCAGGAGGAGCCGAGCTATTCCTATACGCCACCTTCCCCCGGGACCGGGACGCTCCAACCCACGCCCGCTAGCGCCTACGTGCTTCCGGCCGCCGCTGGAACTGTGCCCACAGAGACCGCCGCCCCCGTCTTCTCGTGGAATCCGGTGCAGGGCGCCAGCGGCTACTACGTCGTCATCTCTCGTGACCAGGCGTTCACCAACGTCGTCAGCGTCGCCGCTACCGACACGACCTCGTATTCGCCGGTCAGTCCGCTTGCAGACGAGACGAGCGCATACTTCTGGGAAGTCGTCCCCTTCAGCGGCCAGGGCGTCAACTCCAACCCTCAGGACGGGACCGACAACCCTCAGGCGTTCAACAAGTCCTCGATACCTCCGAACCCGATCACGCCGAGCAACGGCGCCACGGTCGAGACCCAGCCCACTTTCGAGTGGACCAGCGCCCAGGGGGCTCGTGACTACACGCTGCAGATCGCCGGCGACCCGAGCTTCGCCAACCCCGTCGACCAGGTCACCACCGACC
>JBAPXO010000841.1:0-4534 GCA_049284255.1 Solirubrobacteraceae bacterium
CGATCAGACCCACCTGCCTAGATGAGCGGGTCCACGGAGTTCAGGTCGCTGTCGTTCGGCGACGTCGACGGCGCGCTGTGGGGCGGCGCCGTGGAGTTCGGCACGCCCGCGCTGGCGTTCGGCGCCACCGCGGGAACGGCTGCGCTGACGGATGAGCTGGAGTGGTCAGTCGACGGCGCGTGCTGGGTGCTCTCTGGCGACGGCGTCGATCTCCGCGTCGAGCCCGGCGGCGAAGAGCTTGACCCGCTCTCCCCACCGGCATCCACCGAAGTGACTGGCCTCGAGGAGCTGTGCCGAGTGCAGGGCACGGTGATGCTCGATGGCGCCGACCGGGTCGTGAGCTGTGTGGGGACGCGCTGCGTGGTCGACCGCATCGAGCCCACCGCCGTGGCGTCCCTGCGGGCCGTCTCAGGGTGGTTCAGCGACGACGAGGCGTTCGCGCTGCTCGCGTTCCGGGCCAGTCGGGGTCGCGGCCACGAGTCCGACCTGGTCGCCGCCACCCTGTTCGACCCCGAGGGATGGGTCGCGGTCTCCGATCCTCGGCTCTCGACGACCTACGCCGCTTCGGGGGAGCCGGTTCGCACCAACCTCGAGCTGTGGATCGGCGACGGCGAGAACGAATACCCACGGCGAGCCGCGGGCGAGGTCTCGGGGCCGGCCGCAGTCGCTTCTCGCGACGGGCTCGAGCTTCGGGTAGCGCCGCTGCGCTGCCACAGCCGGGGTCGGGATGGCTCCGGCGTCTATGTCCTGGCCAGCTTCCAGTAATCGAGCGATGCCTCGCATCGACGCGGTGATCAGTGACTTCGGCGGCGTGCTCACTTCGCCTCTCGTGCGCTCCTTCCAGGCCTTCGTCGAGGACGCGGACATAACGCTCGCGGATCTGGGCATCGCGATGGGGGCCCTGGCCGCCCGACGGCACGCCAATCCGCTGTTCGAGCTCGAGACCGGCCAGCTCAGCGAGGCAGAGTTCCTGCAGATGGTGGGCACTGCACTCAGCGAGCAGGTGGGTCGAGAGATCGCGATGGACGGCTTTGGAGAGCGCTACTTCGCCACCCTGGAGCCCAATGAGCGTCTGATCGAGTACATGCGCGAGCTTCGCGGCCGCGGCTACCGGTTGGCGATCTGCACCAACAACGTTCGCGAATGGGACCGCCTCTGGCGGTCGATGCTTCCCGTCGACGAGATCTTCGACGTCGTCGTCGACTCGGCTTTCGTGGGCGCCCGCAAGCCCGACCGGCTGATCTACGAGCTGACACTCGAGCGCCTCGGCGTCGCCGCCGGCGCCGCGCTGTTCATCGACGACATCGAGATCAACTGCGACGCCGCCCGGGAGCTTGGGATGCGGGCGGTGTGGTTTCGCTCCACCGAGCAGGCGATCCAAGAGATCGAGGCAGCCCTGGGGCAAGCCGCGTGAGGCGATCCGTGGGCGGCGCCCGGTAGTCGATGGCCTCGGGCTGGCGGTCCTGGCGACTGACGATCGGTTTGGCGATCGTGCTCGTGTCCGCGGGCGCCGTCGTGGCTGTCGTGGTTCTCAGCAGTGGGCCGGGCGACGCCGGAACCACCGCGCGCACCGCGCGTCCCGACGCCCCGGTCTCCGTCGAGCACACCGCCAGTCCGGCTGCGCTACGCCGGGCCGCGCGGGGCGCGGTGGCGGTCACCGATCATCCCGCGGGAAGGGAGATCGCCCCCGGATTCCTCGGCCTGTCGTTCGAGTTTCAGGCCGTTCGCGCCTACACGGGGCCCGACGCCGACGCCGTCAATCCGGTGCTGTTGGCGCTGATCCGCACCCTCACCCCCGGACAGCGGCCGGTGATCCGGATCGGAGGCGATAGCACCGACATCTCCTATCCGGTGGCGCGCGGGGTGCGCCCGCTTCCGTACGTCGGCTACCCGCTGACGTCGAGCTGGATGAAGACCACCGCGGCGCTCGCCCACGATCTCGACGCCGAGATGATCATGGGCCTGAACCTGGCCGCCGACGACCCAGGGCTGGCCGCCGCCGAGGGCCGCGAGTACCTGCGCGCCTTCGGCCCACGCTTCGTCACGGAGCTGGAGATCGGAAACGAGCCCAACGTCTACGGGAACATCACCAAGTACAAGACGGCCGCCGGGGGCGAGCACAAGGCCCGCCCCGAGGGATACGGCTATCCCGCCTACCGCCACGAGTTCCGCGCGGTCGCGGCCGCCGCTCCGCGGCTGCCGCTCGCGGGACCGGCCCTGGCCGCCGGTCCCGATCCCGGGAAGGGATCGTGGATAGAGACCATGTCTGACTTCCTGCGGCGTGACAAGAGCGTGGCCTTGATGACCGTGCACCGCTACCCGCTGCGCAACTGCTATGTGCCGCCGAGCTCTGTGCAGTACCCGACCGTGGGGCACCTGCTCTCGGACTACTCGACCTCGGGCCTGGCCGCCAGCCTCCGTCCCTGGATCAAGATCGCGCACTCCCAGCACCGCCAGCTGCGCCTGGACGAGCTCAACTCGGTCGCGTGCCGGGGAAAACGGGGAATCAGCGACACCTTCGCGAGCTCGCTCTGGGTCACCGACGCTCTGTTCTCCCTCGCCCGGGCCGGCGTCGACGGTGTCAACATGCACACCCTGCCCAATTCCGCCTACGAGCTCTTCCAGTTCAGCCGCTCAGACGGGCGCTGGCGAGCCCAGGTCAAGCCGGTGTACTACGGGCTGCAGTTGTTCGCGCAGGCGGCGCCGCCTGGAGCTCGCCTGCTGAAGCTGGGCGGACGGCGGCCCCCGAGCGGACTCAGCGTCTGGGCGACCCGCGGGCCCGATAGGCGCGTACGGATGGTGCTGATCAACAAGAGCCCGTCGCACGGGGATACCGTGACGCTCCACGTGGCCGGAGCCGCAGGGGCGGCCACCGTCGAGCGCATGACGGCGCCCAACGTGCACGCCCGTGCCCGGGTCACCCTGGGGGGGCGCAGCTACGGGCGCGAGACATACACCGGGCGCCTGTCCGCGCCGCAGACCACAACCCTCGCGCCGAGGCTCGGGGTCTACAAGGTCACGGTGCCGCGGGGGAGCGCGGCGCTGGTCACGTTCGGTGCCTAGCCGAGCGCTTTAATTCTCGACGCCGAGGCGGTCCCAGCAGTAGAGCTCCAGGCACTCTGAGGCCAGCGAGGTGCAGCGCTCCTCAGACAGCCATGGGAGCACCGTGTCGAAGGCCTGCTCCTCGCCGACGCCCGCCTCGAAGGCCTCCTCCCCCCGAAAACCGGCGGCGATCTTCAGCGCCTCCCGGCGGTTCTCGCCCAGCGACGGGAAAACGTTGACCAGGAACTCCTTGCTCGGCAGGGGGTGCCCGACCTCGAGCGAGACGTGCCAGGCCGCGAGCAGCGACAGATCGTGCTCGTCCAGGTCGGCGACCGCCTTGGCGTAATGGGAGTCAAGCTCGGACTCGGGAATCTCGTCCACCCACGCGCGGACGACCTCGCCGAGGATCTGGCGGCGCGCCTCACGACCAACCGAGTCAGCGATCACCCGGATGGCGTTCTGCGGTTCGATGAAGCAGAGGGTCATGACAACTCCGGCTTGGGGATGCGGACGCCCGCTACGGTAGGCAACGCACCGGACGGAGCGGTGTCCTGCGCGTTACGCGAGGGGAGTGGGTTGGAGTTAGGCGACCGCGGTGGCCGGACCGTCGAGCAGCACGCCCGGCAGCCGGTTGAGGCCGACGCGCTCAATCAGGCTGCGAATCTGCGGCTGGGCTCCCCGCAGGCGGATCGCGCGGCCGTGCGCGCGCAGGCGGCGCGCCAGCATCGCCAGGTCGAGCATCAGCGACACATCGGCGAAGGCAAGCTCTGATAGGTCGACGACGACGTCGGCCTGGGCACGGATCGCCCGGGTCAACGCGCGACGGCGAAACCCCTGGGTGTTGCGATCCTCATCGCCTCGGCAAAGAAGCGTCGGGGGCTTGTCATCAAAGCTGACGATGGCCCCAACCTACCCAAACCGCCGGTCTGATGTAAGGCCCTCGGGCCGCCGCGACGTTCCAGTTTTCGTAGATACAGGCGTGCTCGGGAGTCCGGCCCTCTCCATGCCGGCGTACTACCCGGGATGACTAGACTTCCATGCATGGCATCAGTCGAAGATGTAACCGACGCGCTTCGCGACGTCATCGATCCCGAGCTCGGTCTGGACTTCGTCGAGCTCGGCCTGATCTACGAGGTCGAGGTCGAGGGCGGCAACGTCCGCGTCACCTACACGCTCACCAGCCCGGGCTGCCCGATCGGCCCTCAGGTGTCCGAGCAAATCGAGGAGTTCGTCTCAGATCTCGAAGGCGTGCAGGACGTCGAGTCGACGATGACCTTCACGCCGCCGTGGACGCCTGAGCGGATGAGCGACGACGCTAAGTTCGCGCTCGGGTTCTAGCTTTCAGTCTCCGCGGCCGAGCTCGCGCCGGAGATCGATGGCGCGAATGTCGTGTTCGCCGGGGAGCTTGTCGAGCACCGACAGGACGACGTCTCGAACATCGTGTTCCTCGTGTCCGAGGTCGTCGAACAACGACCGCAGCGCGGTGTGGACG
>JBAPXO010000842.1:0-2615 GCA_049284255.1 Solirubrobacteraceae bacterium
AGCGCCGGGACCTTGACGGCGGCCGCCAGGGCGCAGATCGCGATGCCGAGCAGCGGGTGTCCCTGAAGGGCGTAAGCCACCCCGGCGGCGAGCAGGCCGATCATCAGCACGTCGTTGTGCGCGGGCGAGATGAGTTCGAGGGCGAGGAGCGGACTGAGCAGTGCCAGCCAGAGCCCGCGCCGCTCATCTGCGCCCAGCGCCTGGGCCAGCCGCGGCACGAACACCGCCAGCAGCACGAGCCCGATCACGTTGAGCGCACGGACGAGCAGGACCCCGCCGATCAGGTGCGCACCGACGATGCCGACGATCGCGCTGATGAGCTCCAAGAACAACGGCCCGTACGGGGCGGTGGTGTGACGCCAGAACGGCGACACGGCATCGAGCACGTGCTGGCGCCCCAGCGAGCCGAGGATGACCGGCGCCTGGTGATACGGGCTGTGCCCCAGGTGCAGGATCGTTCCCTGGGCGAGGTAGCTGTATACGTCACGGCTGAAGAGCGGGGGCGCGAGTGCCAGCGGCAACAGCCAAGCCACGGCGATCCCCCAGGCTCCCCACCGGGAGGGCAGCTGCACGCCGAGTCCCAGCCAGGCGACGCATAGCGCCGCCATGCCGACGTAGACCATCGCGAGCGCGGCGCCGTGGCTTGCCGGCGCTCCGGGCTGATACCACCACCCCACGACGTGGTCGCCCGCGGCTCGGGGCGCCGCCCAGGCCACCAGCGCCGAGCCGACAAGGCCGAGCGCCGCCCACAGCCAAACCGCTCGCGCTCGCCCTCCAGTCATCGGCCGTCACGATAGAGGGCCGCCCCCCGGCCGGATCCGGAGCCCGCGGCGCTTGTCATCGTCTCACCTGCGGCCTACAGTGCCGCGCTGGAGGCGCTGAGCGATTCACGGGGAGCGTGACCATGCGGACGAACAATAAGAACCTCGTGTTGGCGGCGATGGTGTTCGCGGTCGCGATGCTGTTCATCGACCAGACGATCGTCGCTCTGGCCGTCCCGAGCCTCCAGCACGACCTCCACCTGTCCCCCACCGGCTCGCAGTGGATCGTCAACGGCTACCTGCTCGCACTCGCGGCCTTGTTCCCTCTGGGGGGCCGGGTGGCCGACATCTTCGGCCACCGCCGCGTCGTGCTCATCGCCGTGACCCTGTTCGCGCTCTTCTCGGCGCTGTGCGGCGCCACTCCCACCGGCTCGATCGGCCAGACCTGGATGATCGTCTTCCGGGTGCTTCAGGGGGCGAGCGCCGCCTTCCTGTTCCCGGCGGCATTGGCGATCGTGGTCTCCACCTACGACGTCTCAGAACGCGGCAAGTACCTGGCGATCTTCTTCTCGATCTCCGGCGGGCTCACGGCGATCGGCCCGATCGCCGGCGGCTACCTGACCCAGTGGACCTGGCGCTCGATCTTCTGGATCAACGTGCCCGTCGCGCTCGTCGCGGTGGCGCTGACGCTGGTCGCCAACCCCGAGGACCGGCGCGTCCGGGCGCGGATCGACACGCGCGGCGCCGTCCTGGTGTCGGCCGGGATGGCGATCGCCGTGCTCGGGCTCCAGCAAGCAGGCGTCTGGGGATGGGGCAGCGCGGCCACGTGGGCCTGTCTCGTCGTCGGAGTGCTGCTGCTGATCGCTTTCGTGCGCTGGGAGCTGCGCGCCGATGAGCCGCTGGTCCCGATGCGGCTGTTCGCCAATCGCGGCTTCGCGGTCGACAACGCCGTCCTCTTCCTGCTCTCGATCTGCTTCGTGCCCCTGTTCTTCTTCGCCAGCCTGTACGCGCAGGTGGCGCTCGGCGAGAGCTCGTCCAACGCGGGACTCCTCCTGCTCGTCTTCTTCGGGGGATTCACGATCGCCGCCCAGTGGGGCGGGCGCATCCTGGACAAGCGGGGGGCCCGGCCCACGGTCGTGCTGGGCTGCGCGGTGGCCGCCGTGGGCTTCTACCTATGGGCGCACCACCTCGACGTCCTCTCCTTCTCCAAGCAGTGGCCCTACCTGGCGATCGCCGGGGCGGGCATCGGGATGGTCCTCGGTCCCGTAAGCACCGACGCGCTGAACCGGAGCGCGAGCACGACCTACGGAGCGGTCACGGGAGTGACCCAGACCGTGCGCAACTTCGGGGGCAGCCTCGGACTGGCGATCCTCGGATCGCTGCTGATCACCCAGGTCACCACCAAGGTGGAGAAGACGCTCGGTGGCTTCGGGGTCCCCAAGGCGGTCGCCGACCGGATCGCGCACGAGGTCTCGGGCGCCAGCGGCGGCACATCGAGCGGCGGCGGCGGCTCGACCTCGCACGCTACCAGCGCCTCCATCCATGCCGTCCGGGTTGACTTCGCCTCGGCGACCAAGGTCGTGATCATCGGGATGGCCGTCGCGATGGCGGTGGCCTTCGTCGTCTCCTTTGTGGGTCTGCCGCGCGGGCGCGCGACCACAGCGCTCGCGGATGTCGAGCAGGGTGTCGTGGCCGACCACACGGTCGCCCCGACGACGTGACGGCCGCCGGCCTCGATTGGGGCGAGGGGCGCTACGAAGCGACGGCCGAGCAGCTGCGGCCTGCCGCCGAGGCGGTCATTGTCGCGGCCGCGCCCCAACCCGGCGAGCGCTTGCTCGATCTGGGCTGCGGGAC
>JBAPXO010000843.1:0-4301 GCA_049284255.1 Solirubrobacteraceae bacterium
GCCCTGGGCCGCGCGCCCGGCGAGCAGCCACGCGGCGACCACGCCGCCGACGGCGCCGCAGACGTGGCCCTGCCAGGACACCCCGGGTTGGGGCACAACGCTTGAGAGCAGGACCCCGCCCCAGACCACGCCCACGACGGCGCCGGTCAGGATCTCGAGCACGGAGCGGTCGAAGAGCCCGCGGGCGAACAGGTAGGTGGCGTAGCCGAAGACCAGGCCGCTGGCGCCGAACGTGTCGGTGTTGGCGGGCGCGATCAGCCACGTCCCCACACCCCCGATGACGATCACGACCAGGGTCACGAGCGCCAGCCGGCCGGCCCCGCGCAGGGCGATGATCGCGCCCATGAAGAGCAGCGGAATCGTGTTGTCGACGAGGTGCGGGTAGAAGTTCTCGTGCAGGAAGGGCGAAGTGAAAATGGCCCAGAGGTGCCCCACGTTTCGGGGGTAGATCCCGCCTTCGCTGTCCAGGCCGCCCCCGTCGATGACGTTGAGCAGCTCCACGAACCACATCAGGCCCACGATTCCGAACAGCAGCAGCAGTCCCTCCACCGCCTCGTGGCTGGGCGCAAGCTTGGCTCGGGTGGGCCGCAGGTCCTTCACGTCACCCACAGGATCGCACGTAGCCACCCTCGCCGGGGTGCTCGGCGGGGCGGATTTCGGCAACTCTTAATGAGCTCAGGCGCCCAGGACCTCGAGCGCAAGCCCCATGGCGACCTCGGCTCGCTGCCCGAGGGCGGCGGCGAGCACGAACTCCTCAGGGGTGTGCGCCCCGCCGCCGCGCGGGCCCAGGCCGTCGACGGTGAGTGCGATCGTGTCGGCGAAATGGCTGGCGTCGCTGGCGCCCCCGCGGGAGCCTCCGGCGATCCGCCGCCCCAGTCGCGTGCTCGCGCGTTCGATGAGATCGCGCGTCGCGGCAACGGCATCCATGCCCGGCCACAGCCGCGCCATCACCGCCTCCAGGGCGACTCCGCCGAGGTCGGCGGGCACGGCCTCTTGAACGGCCTCGAAGGCCGCGGCATGGACCGCTCGCAGGTCGAAGATCAGCTCCCCGGCGGCGGGCACGACGTTGAACGCCTCACCGGAGCGGATCACCGTCGGAACGACGCTCAGCTGATGTGGGCCGTCGGGATGGTTGATCTGGGCGACCGAGTCGGCCACACGGGCCAGAGCCAGGAGCGCGTTGCGCCCGCTGCCGGGAGCGCTGCCGGAGTGGGCGGCCCGGCCGGTGGCCGTCACCTTCAGCGTGCCCGCCGCCTTGCGACGCACGACCACGCCCTCGTCACCCTCGAGGGTCCGCTCGCCGGCTTCGAAGCACAGGCAGGCGTCGTACCCGGCAAAGCGGGGAGCGTGCACGAACGGCGCCGTCCGCCACTCCTCGTCGCACACCAGCAGCACCGAGAGCTCGGCGAACGTCTCGGGGCTCGCCGCCAGGGCGCGGGCTACCCCGAGGGCGAGGATCACCCCGCCCTTCATGTCCGCGGTGCCGGTGCCGTAGAGCCGGTCGCCGTCGACGCGCAGCGCCTGGTGAGCGGCGTGGCCGATGACCGTGTCGACATGGCCGAGCAGCAGCACGCGGCGCTCGCCCGTCCCGGTCACCCGCGCGATCAGGTCGGGCGCGCACCCCACCGTCGAGCATGCCGGGCGCTCGATCGCGGCGCCCTCGGGCAGCAGCGTCGCGCAGAACTCGAGTGCCTGCTCGGCTCCCGGCACGTCCCCCGAGGGCGACGAGATGCCGACCAGCTGCGCCAGCTCGTCCTGGGCGCGCGCGGCGATCGCCCCGGCGTCGGCCGCGATCCGCGGGTCCGCCACGGCGCTCACGTCGCGAAGATTACGGATCGCATCCCTGCAGCCTATTTGGCGGCTCCGGAGCTCGCGCGCCGACCTGTGATGACGATCAGGAGGCTGAGAACTCCTCGGCCACGATCGGGTCATAGACCCACGCCTGGTCACGGCCGCGGAGCTTGCTCCAGTACAGGGCAGCGTGGGCCCGGCGCAGGAGTTCCCCGGGGTCCCCGACGGCGCCCAGATCGCAGATGCCCGCCGAAACGGTGATCGGCCCCCGCGGCAAGGCGACCTGGGCGATCGCCTGGCGAGCGCGTTCCACCGACACGAGCGCCTGGTCACGCGTGACGCCGGGGAGGACCCAGGCGAACTCGTCGCCGCTTATCCGGGCGAGCGTGTCGTTGGATCCCGCCATGGTGCTCAGGCAGGCGGCGATTCGCATCAGCAGCTCGTCGCCCGCCTCATGCCCGGCGGAATCGTTGACCTGCTTGAAGTAGTCGATGTCGATAACCGCCAGCGACAGCGGGGCGCCCTGACGACGGGCTCGGGTGGCCTCGCGGGCGAGGCGGTCGCGCAGCGTCCGGTGGTTGGCCAGGCCCGTGAGCGCGTCGCTCGCGGCCTGGGCCAGCAGCGTGGAGCGGTCCTCGATGCTCGTGATCGCGACCTCGAGCAGATTCGCGAACTCGGTCAGGCGTTGCTCGTCGCCCGCGCGCAGTCCGCCGGGCTCCGCCGAGGTGATGGCCAGCACCCCCCACAGTCGATCGGCGACGAGTACGGGGGCGACGATGCTCGCGCGGTAGCCGAGCCGGATCACGGGACTGCCCGGCTGATGGTCGCTGATCCTGACCGGTCGGCGGGTCGCGATCGCCTGCTCCATGTCGCTGCCGGGGCGCACCGGCACCACCGTCCCGGCCTCATAGCGTCCGCCCGGGCGATCGGCCCACGCCCCCATCACGGTCGTATGGCGGGGGTCCTCCATCCGCATGATCCCGGCGGCGCCCGCCCCGAGCAGGTCGCCCGCCTCCCGGGCGACCAGCTCGTAAAGCTGCTCAGGCGAGTCCCCGCCGGCGATCGCGGTCGCGACCCTCCGCAGCGCACCCTGCTCGGCGGCGAGCTCCTCCGAGCGGCGTCGCAGCCTACGCAGGAGCTGCTTGCCGGCGATCGTCGCCCCACCCAGGGCGAGGTAACTGGGCACGGCGATCACCAGCTCGGGCAGATAGCGTCCGTGCACGGCCTGCGGGTCGTAGACAAAGACGCTGAGGTTGATCACCACGCAGCCCGCGAGATAGGCGGCGGCGACCGGGGGCCGGTAGAAGTAGGCGCCGGGCATTGCGACCAGGAACACGAACACCCAGGCCGGGGATCGACCGCCGCCCGTGAGCGCGATGGTGATGCCGATCAGGACCATCGACGCCACGTTGGAGATGTGGATGAACCACCACGGGGCCCGATCCCAGTCGATCACGAAGGTCAGGCACGCTCCCCACAGGCACGCTCCGATGGCCATCAGCCACAGCGCCAGCTCGTGGCGGTGCGTCACGCCGGGCAGCAATGGGAGCAGAGCCAGGGTCGAGCCTCCGAGCGCCCACAGCACACCGCTGCTGCGCCCCGCGAGCTGGCGCTCCTCCGGGTCGATGGCAGCGATGTTCACCGGCGATGAGGGATGAGACGGCATCTCAGCGGACGCACCTGGTGCAGCACGCGTGATGGTTTATCGGCGAATGGTGAAGGGTTCGTGAACGCACGGCCAGCGCCGCCGTGAGGTATACCCTCAAGTCCGCCACCTCATCGTCGCCAAGAGGAGGAGAGCCGCCGGTCAGCCGGCTCCGTTTAGCCACTATCCCCGATCGCGCTGGGGGTGATCGTCGTGGCGTCGCTGTACGGGGCCGTCGTCTATGCCCGTGACCGGACACTCGACGAGCGCGTGGGGTCGATCGTCGCCGACGCCGATTAGAGCGGCTGACGGACGACGGGACGTCGCGCGGCGCTGGCCTCGTCGAGGCGACGCACCGGGGTGGTGTGCGGAGCGGTGCGGGCGATCTCCGGATCTTCTGCGGCCTCGCGGAGGATGTCGCCAAGGATCTCGGCGAAGCGGTCGAGCGTCTCCTTGGTCTCGGTCTCGGTGGGCTCGACCAGCAGCGCCTCCTCGACGAGCAGCGGGAAGTAGACCGTCGGCGGGTGGACCCCGTGGTCGAGCAGGCGCTTGGCGAGATCGAGGGTGCGGATCTCGAGCTCACGCTTCATCGGGGCGCCCGAGAGGACGAACTCGTGCATGCAGATCCGGTCATAAGCGGCCGGCAGGTACTTCATGACGCCGTCGGCGCGGAGTTTTGCCAGCAGGTAGTTGGCGTTGAGCACGGCGACCTCGGAGACGTCGCGCAGGCCGGCTGCTCCGAGCGAGCGGATGTAGGCGTAGGAACGCACGAAGACGCCATAGTTGCCCTGGAAGCCGCGCAGGCGCCCGATCGACTTGGGGCGGTCGTAGTCCAAATCGAAGAAGGAGCCGCCCGCCGAGGATC
>JBAPXO010000844.1:0-5943 GCA_049284255.1 Solirubrobacteraceae bacterium
CCGGAGGCGATCATCGCCGAGATCCTGGCGGGCTCGGGCAACGATGTCGACCACGATGCCGATCGGCGAGCCGCGATCGCCCGGGCGATCGCCGAGGCCGAGGCCGGCGACGTGGTGGTCATCGCCGGCAAGGGCCACGAGCAGGGTCAGGAGTTTGCCGCCGGCCATAAGTTGCCCTTCGACGACGTGTCCGTCGTCCATGAGATCCTGCGCGGCGCGTCGCCGAGCGGCGACGACGGCAACCGATGAAGAGGTGGAACGCCCAGCGGGTCGCCACGGCGGCCGGCGCCAGCTTGATCGCGGAGCCCGAAGGCGCCGGGGGTCCTGAGCGCGCCATCGTCGACTCGCGTCAGGCGCGGCCCGGTGACCTGTTCGTCGGACTGCCCGGGGCCAGCGCCGACGGCGGGGAGTTTGCGCCCCAAGCGCTGGCTGCCGGGGCATGGGGCGTCCTGGTCGGACCCGAGTACGCCGAGGTCGCGACGGCCGGGCACCCAGGCGCGGTGCTGGCCGCGGAGGATCCGCTCATGGCGCTGCAAGCCCTGGCGCGCGCCTGGCGGCGGGAGCTCGGCGCCGCCACGGTCGGCGTCACCGGGTCGACCGGCAAGACCTCTACCAAGGACCTGCTGCTCGCGCTCTTGACCCCGCACCGGCGGACGGTCGCCTCGCGCGCCAACTTCAACACCGAGATCGGCCTCCCGCTCGAGATCCTCGCCGCCCCGGAGCAGACCGAGATCCTGGTCCTCGAGATGGGGATGCGCGGCGCCGGCCAGATCGCCGAGCTGGCGGCGATCGCCGAGCCCGAAGTCGGCGTGATCGTCAGCATCGGCCCCGTCCACCTCGAACTCATGGGCAGCCTCGAGGCGATCGCCGCGGCCAAGGCCGAGCTGATCGCCGGACTGCCCGCTGGGGGTACCGCGGTGGTGCCCGCGGGCGAGGAGCTCCTGGCGCCCCACATCCGCTCCGATGTAAACACCGTCACCTTTGGTGCTCAGGGAGACGTGCGCCAGCTCACCGCCGGCGGCGAGCACGTCGAGATCGATGCCGCGGGCGAGCGGGTCGTCCTCGAGGTTCCGTTCACCCAGGCCCATCTGCGCTCCAATCTGCTGGCCGCGGTGGCGGCCGCTCGCGCCGTCGGGGTCACTCCCAGCGGCCGCGTCGAGCTCCTGCTCTCCGCTGGACGCGGCGATCGGATCGAGGTCCCCGGCGGTCTCACGATCATCGACGACTGCTACAACGCCAACCCCATGTCCATGCGTGCCGCTCTCAGTGACCTCGCCGACACGGCCGCCCGAAGCGGGGGCTCGCGCCGCATCGCCGTGCTCGGCGACATGCTCGAGCTCGGCGACCGGGAGCGCGACTTCCACGCCGAGCTCGCCGAGGCAGCTCGCGCCGCCGAGGTCGACGTGCTCGTGACCGTCGGGCCACTGGCCGCGGCCATCGGCGAGCGCTTTGATGGCGAGGCCCACGCGGTGCCGGACGCGATCCAGGCAGCGGCGATCGTCCCCGAGCTCGTGCACGGCGGCGACGTGGTCCTGGTCAAGGCCTCGCGAGGCGTCGGGCTCGAGCTCGTGTGCGCGGCCCTGGGCGCGAGGCAGCCAGCGTGAGTACCGGCTCGGCTTCGGGCCCGATCCTGATCGCGGGCACGGCTTCGCTGCTCATGTGCCTGTTCCTGAGCCCGCGGTTCATCGCGTTCCTGCGCAACCGCGAGTTCGGTCAGAACATCCGTGAAGAAGGGCCGCAAGGCCACCACACCAAGGCGGGCACGCCGACGATGGGCGGGATCATCATCTTCGCGGCGATCGCGGTTCCCTACCTGCTGCTCTCCAAGCGAGACTGGTCTTCGCTGGGCGTCTTCGGGACGGCCGTCGCCTGCGCCCTGCTCGGCTTTGCCGACGACTACACGAAGATCGTCAAGCGCCGGTCGCTCGGCCTGCGAGCGCGGACCAAGCTGGTGGTGACGGTCGCGATCTCGCTCGCGCTGTGGTGGGTCGCCACGCACAAAGCAAACATCTCCTCCTCGATCCAGCTGCGCTTCGCCGACGCCTCGATCGATCTCGGCCCCTTGTTCCCCGTCTTCATCTACCTGGTGGTGGCAGGCACGACGACTGCCGTGAACTTCACCGACGGACTCGACGGGCTGGCCGCGGGCTGCGCGGCGATCGTGCTCCTGGCCTATATCGGGATCACCTTCATCGTCACCGGCGATCACAACCTCACGCTCCTGGCGGCCTGCCTGGTGGGCGCGTGCATCGGCTTTCTGTGGTTCAACAGCTTCCCGGCGAGCATTTTCATGGGCGACACCGGATCGCTCGGGCTGGGGGGCGCGATCGCCGGCCTGGCGATCATGACCAACACCGAGGTCCTGCTGATCCTGCTCGGCGGGATCTTCGTGATCGAGGTCCTGTCGGTGGTCATCCAGGTGTTCTCATTTCAGGTGTTTCGAAAGCGCGTCTTTCTCATGGCTCCGATCCACCATCACTTCGAGCTGCAGGCGTGGTCTGAGACCAAGATCATCCTGCGCTTCTGGATCGTCGCCGCGGCCTGCGGAGCCATCGGCTTCGTCGTGTATCAGCTCAGCATCCGGGGGTAGCCGTGCCCGCGGCGCCGAGCAGACCGAGGCCGCCGCTTCCCGGAGGTCCCTATCTCGTCGTCGGTCTCGCCCGCTCAGGGGTGGCCGCCGCCCTGGCGCTGCACGCCCGCGGGGAGGAGGTGATCGGATGCGATGCGGGCACGATCGCGAGCCCCGCACTCGCCCGTGCGGCGCAAAGGCTTTCGGAGGCGGGCGTCGAAGTCCACCTGGATGCGTCAGGCGACGCCCTTGCCGCCCGCGCCGGGACGCTCATCAAGAGCCCCGGCGTACCCCAGACCGCTCCCGCGATCGGAGCGGCGCGCCGTCGCGGCATACCGGTCATCGGCGAGCTCGAGCTCGCCTGGCGCCTGCTCCCAAACGAGTTCATCGCGGTGACCGGTACCAACGGCAAGACCACCACCTCCGAGTGGATCGGACACATCCACCGTGAGGCGGCGCTGCCGGTGGCGGTCGCGGGCAACGTCGGCACCGCGGCGTCCTCGCTCGTCGGCTCGTTGGGCGCCGAGGCGACCGTGGTCTGCGAGGCCTCGTCGTTTCAGCTTGAGGACACGACGGCCTTCGCTCCCGAGGTCGCGGTTCTGCTCAACCTCGAGCCCGACCACCTGGACCGCCACGGCAGCTTCGAGGACTACATCGCCGCCAAGCTCAGGATCTTTGCCAACCAGGGCAACTACGACATCGCGGTGGCGCCGGTGGATCTCGACGTCGAGGATCTTGGTGGGTGTGCCCGCCGTGTTCCCTTCGGGTCAGACGGAGCCGAGCTCGCCGACCGTGCCGGGCACCTGTGGTGGGACGACGCGCCGCTGGTCGCCGACGACCAGATCTCGCTCCGTGGCGACCACAACCGGGCCAACGCCATGGCGGCGGCCGCCGCCTGTCTGGCCCGCGGGATCGACCGTGAGGCCGTCGCCGCCGGCTTGCAGAACTTCGCCGGCGTCGCCCACCGCCTGGAGCCGATCGCCGTGCGGGGCGGCGTGGCTTTCGTCAACGACTCCAAGGCAACGAACGTCGCCAGCACCGTGGTCGCGCTGCTCAGCTACGGCGGCGGTGTGCATCTGATCGCCGGTGGTCGTGGCAAGCGCCAGGACTTTTCGCCGCTCGCTCCCCTCGTCGCCGAGCGCTGTGCCGCCGTCTACCTGATCGGCGAGGCCGCCGATGAGTTGTCTGCGGCGCTCGCCCCGGCTGGGGTGGACCTGCAGCGGGTCGAAGACCTCGAGCGGGCAGTGGACGCCGCGGCGCGGGCCGCGCGGCCCGGCGAGACGGTCCTGCTCTCGCCGGCATGCGCGAGCTATGACCAGTACCCCGACTTCGAGGCTCGCGGGGAGCACTTTCGCGAGCTCGTGAGGGCGCTCTAGATGGCGCCGCCCGCGGCCTCGAAAGCGTCGAACGGGTCGAACGGGCCGAAGAGGTCGAACGGGTCGAAAAGGCCGAAGGCGTCGAAACCCGGCTCGCGCCGCCGCGCCGCGGGGCGCAGGGTCGCTCCGCCGATCGAGCATCGGATCCTGATGACGGCCACGCTGTGTCTGCTGGCCTTCGGTGCGGTCATGGTCTACAGCGCCTCGTCGCCGATCGGTGTCCTGAGCCCGGGGGGTGGCAGCGGCACCGGGGAGTTCATTCGCTATCTCGTCTTCGGAGGGATCGGGCTGGCGGCCATGTACGCCTTCCAGCGCCGCGGCCTGGCACTGCTCGACCGCCGGCTGGTCAACCTCTTGCTGCTCGGCTCGTTCGGGCTACTCGTGCTGGTCATGGTCCCGGGGTTCGGGGTCCAGGTCAACGGCGCCCGGCGCTGGTTCGCCGCGGGCCCGATTCAGTTCCAGCCCTCCGAGCTGATGAAGATCGCCCTCGTGCTCTACGCCGCGCGCTATCTCGCCGATCATCCCAAGCGGATGCGGCGCGGCTTTCGCCAGGCGGTGGCGCCGATCGCACTGCTGGCCGGGCCGGCGTGCCTGCTGATCGTCGCCGAGCCCGACCTCGGCACGGCGCTCGTGATCGCCTTCACGCTCGTCGCGCTGATGCTGGCCGCCGGAATGCCGATTCGCTACCTCGGGCTGCTGTTCGCGATCGCGGTCGCCGGCATCGTCCTGCTCGCTATCGCCCAGCCCTACCAGCGGGCGCGCTTGACCTCGTTCATCAACCCGTGGGCCGCCAAGTCAGCGGCCGGCTTCCAAGCCGTCCAGGGTCAGATAGCGCTGGGCTCGGGTGGTGTGTTCGGCGTCGGGTTGGGGAAATCGGTCCAGAAGATCTTCTATCTTCCCGAGGCCCAGACCGATTTCATCCTGGCGGTGATTGGCGAGGAACTCGGAGTGTTCGGGATTCTCGGGGTGGTCGCCCTCTACGGGATGATCGCCTACGCCGGGCTGCGCACCGCTCGTCGAGCCGCAGGGAGGTATGCGAAGCTGCTGGCGACCGGGCTGACGTCGTTGATTCTGTGCCAGGGGATTCTCAACATCTTTGTCGTGCTCGGGCTCGCACCGTTGACGGGCGTGCCGCTGCCCTTCATCTCCTACGCGCCCACCAACCTCTGCGTGATGCTGGCCGCGGTGGGCGTGCTGCTCAACATCTCGTCACCCGCGGCGCGGCGACTGGAAGTGGTCAGGCCGCGGCGTGAAAACGCGGCCGAGCGTGATCGGCGCCGGCGCGACCGCCGAGAACGCCGCGCCAGCGCCTGACACACCTCATGGTGGCGGGCTCTCTCGTTTGGGCTCTGGATCCTCTCGCTCGTACTTGCGATGGATCTCACCGCGCGCTCTGATCGTCGCGACGATCGTCTTCGTGATCGCGGATGCGGGCGACCAGCTGGTCGGGGGCTCGCCGTGGGGGCAGGGACCCCTGGACGAGAGCGCCCACGTATTGACCGCGTTGTTCGTGGTCTGGGCGATCGGCGGGCGGGTGTTCGATCGGTTGCTCGTCCCGGTCCTGGTCGCGTCGGTCGCCATCGACCTCGATCACCTGCCAGGTGAGCTGGGTTATGACTTTCTGACCCGCGGTACGCCTCGGCCCTACACGCACTCGCTCTTGACGATCGCGATCCTCCTGGTTGCGTCGGCGTTCTGGACGCGGCGCCGTGAGCTGCTGCTGGGCGCCGCTCTTGGGGTGGCGATCCACCTCTGGCGAGACATGGCCGAACCGGGGAGCGGCGTCGCCCTACTGTGGCCATTCTCGGATGCTTCCTGGGGCTATTCTCACGCCATCTACCTGGCTGCGATGGCGCTGATCGTCGCGGCCGCGATGCGCCGGTCGCTGAGGACACGCGCTGACCGTTCGGAGCGGGCCCACGAGACGGCCACGCTCGGAGCCCAGGGGTAAGTGTGCGAAGCTCCCGGCGACTGGATCTGTGCCCGGCGAAACCCAAA
>JBAPXO010000845.1:0-6736 GCA_049284255.1 Solirubrobacteraceae bacterium
AGCGAGCCCGTTGACCCGGTAGCCGGCCACGTCCCGGGCGCGCGCAGCCGGCCGACCACCCTCAACGTCACCGAGTCCGGCGAGTTCTGTGACCCCGGAGTTTTGCGAGCGGCGTTCGCCCAGGCGGGCGCCGAAGCGGGTGCGACGGTGGGGGTCTACTGCGGCTCGGGCGTGACCGCAGCGCACCAGGTGCTGGCCCTCGAGCTCGCCGGGATCGAGGCCGCGCTCTATCCCGGGTCGTGGAGTGAATGGATCAGAGATCCCGCGCGCCCAGTGGTCACGGGCGATTCCGGCTAGGGGGCCGCGCTAGGTGGGCGAGCTGCCCTCGAGCAGGATCTGGGCCACCTGTTCGGGATCGTCGTAGGTCGGCACGTGGCCGCACCCGTGGAGCGTCACCATGCGTGCCGCGGGCAGCATCCGGGCGGCCCGATCGGCCTGCCGCGGAGGCAGGACGCGGTCATGCTCCCCCCAGGCGATCGTCACCGGCACATCCATCCTGCCGTTGGCCTGAAAGGCCCGGGGGCCGACGGTCGGGAGGGTTGAATCGAACCACGGCGCGCCGGCAAGCGCTCGGACGCCGTCGGCGGCCTGAGTGGGGGAGACGCGCGTGGGATGGGCGAAGAACAGGTTGAGCGCAACCGCCCGGCCAAACTTGGAGCGCAGCAGGGCATCCGCCCGGGGCGCGGCCAAGCGCGCTCCGCGAACGGCGAGCCGCAGCTGCGCGCGGGCTGTGAAGGTCTCACGTCGGTTGGCAAACCCGGCGGGAGAAAGGGCAGTGGCTGACCGGACGAGCTTTCGCTTGGCGAGCTCAAGACTGATCAGGCCGCCCAACGAGTTGCCCGCGACGTGAGGGCGCCCGACACCGATGTCATCGAGATACTGGCCGACGAGTGAGACCAGCGAGTCGGGACCGGCCGGAATGCCGGCCAGAGGCCGGGGCGTGGCGCCGAACCCGGGAAGGTCGATCGCGATCACGTCACGATGGGGGGTCAGGAGGTTGAGCACCGGCTCCCAGACCTGCCACTGGCTGCCGATGCCGTGGATCAAGAGGAGCGGCTCGCCGCTGCCGGCGCGGAAGTGATTGAGCTCCATGTCCGCCAACCTACTGCAAACGCCTGCTCTGCCATTAGGTATAAGCGGGCACTGAGATCCCGCCCATGAGGACAATTGAGCACCCGGCAGCTGATCGCTACCGTTGTACAAAACGGCAGGCAGTAACCCCCGGAGGCGAGAGAGATGGCGAGCACCGAAGAGGCCACGAGAACCGAGCGCAGCACGCTGCAGGAGCTGGCTCACCGCCACCTCTGGATGCACTTCACTCGCATGTCGGCCTATGAGGATCACGAGATCCCGATCATCACCCGTGGGGAAGGCTGCTCCGTCGTCGACGAGCACGGCCACCGCTACCTCGACGGACTCTCGGCCCTCTTCTGCGTCAACATCGGGCACGGTCGTTCCGACGTCGTCCAGGCCGGGGCCGATCAGGCCAAGGAGCTCGGCTTCTTTACGAACTGGTCCTACGCCCACCCGCGGGCGATTGAGCTCGCTGCCCGGATCGCCCAGCTTGCGCCCGGAGATCTCAACCGCGTGTTCTTCACCAGCGGGGGCTCCGAGGCCGTCGAGTCGGCGATCAAGCTCGCCCGCCAGTACCACAAGATCACCGGCAAGCCCAACAAGACCAAGATCATCGCTCGTGAGATCGCCTACCACGGGACCAGCCTCGGCGCCCTGACGGCGACCGGCATCACTGCTCTGCGCCAGCCCTTCGAGCCACTCACCCCCGGGGGCGTACACGTCCCCAACACCAACACGTTCCGCCTCCCGCACGGCCTCGACGCCTCCGAGCTGGCCGACACGGTGGCGGCCAAGATCGAGTTCGAGGGTCCCGACACTGTCGCCGCGGTGATCATGGAGCCCGTCCAGAACGCCGGCGGCTGCTTCACCCCGCCCGAGGGCTATTGGCAGCGCGTCCGCGAGATCTGCGACGAGTACGACGTCCTGCTGATCTCCGACGAGGTCATCTGCGCCTGGGGCCGTCTCGGCGAGTGGTTTGGCGCGATCCGCTACGACTACCAGCCCGACATGATCACCACCGCCAAGGGGCTCACCAGCGCGTACGCCCCGATGGGCGCGCTGATCGCCTCAGACAAGGTGGCCGAGCCCTTCCTGAAGGGCGACCACAGCTTCACCCACGGCTTCACCTTCGCCGGGCACCCCGTCTGCTCCGCGATTGCCCTGGCCAACCTCGACGTCATCGAGAACGAGGGAATCCTCGACAACGTCCGCAACAACCAGGGCGCCTTCCGCGAGATGCTCGACTCGCTGCGTGACATCCCGATCGTCGGCGACGTCCGGGGCACGGGCTACTTCCACGCGATCGAGCTCGTCAAGGATCAGGACACCGACGAGCAGTGGTCAGACGAGGAGTCAGAAACGCTGTTGCGCGGCTTCCTGTCAGGGGAGCTCTACCGGCGTGGCCTGATCTGCCGGGCCGACGATCGCGGCGATCCCGTCGTCCAGCTGTCGCCACCGCTGATCGCCGGGCCCGAGCAATTCGAGGAGATCGAGGCGGTCCTCAGACCCGTGCTCACCGAGGCCGGTGAGCGGATGCACGGTCAGTCGGGTGCGCATCGGCTCGCGGTGCCCCCCGGCGGTCGCCGGGCCTAGAAGGGACTCCGGATAAGGGACCGGGGAGAGGATGCTCACCGTCAGAGAACTGCTCAAGGACCTCGACGTCCGCCTGGTCACCGGCGAGGCGGCCGTCGATCTCCCGGTTCGCTGGGTGCACATCTCAGAGCTCAAGGACCCGACGCCCTGGCTGTCGGGAGGGGAGCTTCTCTTGACCACCGGGATGCAGCTCAACACGGCCGACCGCCAGCGCGAGTTCGTCACACGCTTGGCCGACCATCAGCTCGCCGGATTGGGCTTCGGGGTCGGATTCGGGCACCGCACCGTGCCCCCGGCGCTCGCCCAGGCGGCTGCCGAGCGTGACTTCCCGGTCTTCGAGGTTCCCTACGAGGTGCCGTTCATCGCCGTCACCGAGGCCGCCTTCACCCAGCTCGTCAACGAGCAGTACGCGGTGTTGCGCCGCGCGCTTGCTGCCCACGAGCGACTGGAGCGGGTGGTCCTCTCCGAACGCGGGCTTGAGACCCTCGCGGGAACGCTCGCGACCTTGATCGGCGGCGCCGTGCTCGTGTTCGACGCCCGCGGCGAGCCGCTGGCCCAGCGCGCGTTTCGCCGAGCGCTCGAACCTGAGGCGGTGACCGCACTACGCGCCGAGGTCTGTGATCGGGCCCGCCGGCGTGACGCGCGGGCCTTCCTGCCCACCCACTCCGATCTCGCCGACAGGTCCATGGCGCTGCCGGTGGCCGCCGACGGGATCCCCGGCTCGCAGGCCGGCGGAGCCGAGCGCGTTCCCCTCGCCTGGCTGGTGGCCATCAAGGACGGTGGCCCGCTCTCTGATTTCGACCGCCTGACGTTGCACCAGGCGGTGACGATCGTGGCCCTCGAGCTGCTGCGGGGTCGGGTCGCGGGCGATACCGAGCGGCGCTTGGCCGGAGATGTCCTGGCGGCGATCGTGGAGGGCGAGCTCGAAGGAGTCGAGCTCAGCCGGCGTCTGGAGCCATTTGGACTCGCCGACCGAGTTGCCGCGATCGTTGTCCAGCGTGGCGGCGACGGCCGCGGCGGTCCGGGCCCGCTCGAGGACGGGCTCGGGGCGGCGTTGCGCGAAGAGGCGGTCTCGGGTCTGGTCGCCTCCACCGGACCGTCCACCTGCGCCCTGATTCCAGCCGACCCGCCCGAGGACGAGGAGCTCTTCGGCCTGGCCGCTCGCGTGCTGGAGCGACTGCAGGGCGAGCTCGGCCCCGACCTGAACGTCGGCGTGGGGCGCCCCGTGGCCGGCCCCGACGCCCGGCGCAGCTATCACGAAGCCCGCTGTGCCGTCGAGGCGGTCGGGCTGTGCGTGAGTACGGGTGAGGCGGAGACCAACGGCGCAGCACTTCCCCCGGCGCGCGTGGCTACCTACAAGGATCTCGGAACCTTCCAGCTGCTGCTTTCGCTGCAGGGCGACGAGGCGTTGCGCCTGTTCTGTGACTCGATTCTCGGCCCTATCGAGGCCAGCGAAGGACACTACGGAGGTGAACTGATGCGATCGCTTGAGGCGTTCATCGAGGAAAACGGTCAGTGGGAGCGAGCGGCTCGGCGGCTCTTCTGCCACCGGCATACCCTGCGCTACCGGATCCGGCGCGTCGAGGAGCTGACCGGCCGCGACCTGGCAAGCGCCCGCGACCGGATCGAGTTCTGGCTGGCCCTTCGCGGCCGGGAGCTGGTGGCATGAAGGTCGGGGTCCCCACGGAGGTCAAAACCGACGAGTACCGCGTCGCCCTGACGCCCGCGGGCGTGCGGGAGCTCGCCGACGCCGGACATCAGGTGTTCGTCCAGAGCGGCGCCGGCGAGGGCTCGGCGATCTCCGACGACGCCTACACCGCCCAGGGCGCGACGATCCTCCCCGATGCGGACGCGGTATTCGGTGAGTCGACGCTCATCGTCAAGGTCAAGGAGCCCCAGCCGCCCGAGGTGGCGCGCCTGGAACCCCGCCACACGCTGTTCACCTATCTGCATCTGGCCGCCGACGCCGAGCTCACGCGGGGACTCGTGGAATCGGGCGCCACCTGTATCGCCTATGAGACCGTCGAGGACGCGAACGGACGGCTGCCGCTGCTGGCCCCGATGTCCGAGGTCGCGGGCAAGATCGCGACTCAGGCCGGCGCTTTCATGCTGGAAAAGCCGCTCGGTGGGCGCGGCATCCTGCTCGGCGGGGTGCCCGGGGTGGCGGCGGCCAACGTGCTCGTCATCGGCGGGGGAGTGGTCGGGATGAACTCCGCCTTCATCGCCCTGGGCATGGAGGCCACCGTCTACGTATATGACCGCAACATCGATCGCCTGCGCGAACTCGACATTGCCTTCGGAGGGCGGGCCGACACCTGCTTTGCCACCACCCTCTCGATCGAGGACCGCCTCCCCGACGCCGATCTGGTGATCGGCGCGGTGCTGGTGCACGGAGCCCGTGCCCCCCATGTCATCACCCGTGCTCAGCTCGGGCTGATGAAGCGCCACGCGGTGCTGGTCGACGTCTCCATCGACCAGGGCGGATGCTTCGAGACCTCCCGGCCGACGACGCACTCCGATCCCACCTACGAAGTCGACGGCATCACGCACTACTGCGTCACCAACATGCCAGGCGCGGTGCCCGTGACCTCAACCTACGCCCTGACCAACGCGACCATGCCCTACGTCCTGCACCTGGCGTCAGACGGGGTCCAGGGCGCCGTAGCCGCCAACCCCGGGCTCAAGCTGGGGGTCAACGTCGCCGCCGGAGAGGTCACCTACAAGCCGGTGGCCGACGCGGTGGGTGTCCAGCACGTCGACGTTGACGAGGCGCTGGCGGGCGTGCCCGCGTAGACGACGGTTTGTCGACGGGGGACGGCCGCCTATCGCGGCGTTTTCTCCCACACCCGTGCGTGTTCGGAGGGGCGTGGGATCACAGAGCGGGATACCAACGCCAACGGACCACACCCCGTCGACCGAGCCGGGGTGTGGGCGATTTCGTCGCCATAGGCGGGCGTGGGATCGGGACCGGTTCCGCAGCGCTGGCGTGAGGTCTGGGTCGTCGTTGTCTGTCCCACTCGCGCGGGCCGGGGAGCGGTCGGCGCTGCCGTAACCCGCGGTGGGGCAGCAACGACTGGCCCAGACCGGCTGCTACGCTCTGCGACCGCATGCCGACCACCAGCCAATTGATCCGCAAGGGCCGCACCGCGCCCAAGAAAAAGCTGGCCACCCCGGGCCTGAAGTCCGGCAAGGGCCGCAAGAAGAAGGTCGCGGCGCCTCAGCGCCGGGGCGTGTGCACGCGGGTGTACACCACCACGCCCAAAAAGCCCAACTCGGCGTTGCGCAAGGTGGCTCGCGTGCGTCTGACCAACGGCATGGAAGTCGGGGCCTACATCCCCGGCGAAGGCCACAATCTGCAGGAGCACTCGGTCGTGCTCGTCCGCGGCGGCCGCGTCAAGGACCTGCCGGGGTTCCGCTACAAGGTGATTCGCGGCACGCTGGACGCCGCCGGCGTCGGCGACCGCAAGAAGGCCCGTTCGCAGTACGGGGTCAAGGCGAAGTAGTGCCCCGCCGTGCCGCAGCACAGGTCCGGCCGATCGAGGCCGACCCCGTCTACCGCAACCGACTCGTCCAGCAGGTCATCAACAAGGTGATGCTGGATGGCAAGAAGTCGGTTGCCGAGAAGATCGTCTACGACGCCCTCGCCATCCTCGGCGAACGCTCCGGCAAGAACGCCGTCGAGCAGCTCGAGGCCGGACTCAAGGCGCTCACCCCGGTGCTCGAGGTCCGTCCCCGTCGCGTCGGTGGCGCCACCTACCAGGTGCCCGTCGAGGTGCCCTCCCGCCGTGCTCGCACGCTTGCCGTCCGCTGGCTCGTCCAGTTCGCCCGCGCACGGCGTGAGAAGACGATGGCTCAGCGCCTCGCCCACGAGCTCCTCGACGCCGCCCAGCAGCAGGGCAACGCCTACAAGCGCAAGGACGACATTTACCGCATGGCGCAGGCCAACAAGGCCTTCGCCCATTATCGCTGGTAGACCGGGCCGGCCTCCGTCTCGGCACGTTGCCGGCGGCTGCAAACCGGCGCGTCGCGTCGTCCTCGCCTCGCTGGTAGCGCCGCTACCAGTTCGGCT
>JBAPXO010000846.1:0-3486 GCA_049284255.1 Solirubrobacteraceae bacterium
GCCCTGGGCCCAGTAGCTTGAGGATCCCGCAAGCGGGGCGGCCGAGACGATCGTCACCTCGGTCTCCAGCCGGGCCGCGCATAGGGCGGTGTACAGCCCGGCCGCGCCGGCTCCGACAACCGCGACCTGAGTCTGCACACGCGTCACTGCGAGGTACGGTACTCGCCGATGGACGCCCCGCCCGTGCTGCTGGAGCACCCCTCCTCGCTGGAGCACGACACCGGCAACCATCCCGAGCAGGCGGCGCGGATCGTCGCCATCGACCGCGAGCTCGCCGCCCGAAACTGGCTGGGCTTTGAGCGGTTGCGCTCGCCGGCGGTGGCGCGGTCGGTGCTCGAGGCCGTGCACCCGCCGGCCTACGTGGCGGCGATCGAGCGCACGGCCACGTCCGGAGGCGGGCATATGGATGCCGACACCATCGTTTCTGCCGGCTCCTTCGAGGCGGCGCTGCACGCCGCTGGCGGTGCGGTCGCGCTCGTGGACATGCTGCTCGACGGGACGGCGCCGGGCGGCTTCAGCGCTCACCGGCCGCCCGGCCACCACGCCGAAAGCGCCCGCGCGATGGGCTTCTGCCTGTTCAACAGCGTCGCCGTGGCCGCTCGCCACGCGCTCGATGCGGGCGGCTGTGAGCGCGTGATGATCGTCGACTGGGACGTCCACCACGGCAACGGCACCAACGACATCTTCCATTCCGATCCCGGCGTCCTGTTTGTCTCCATCCACCAGTCGCCCCTGTATCCGGGGACCGGTCCGGCTTCGGATGTCGGATCCGGACCGGGGCGCGGCTACACCGTCAATCTCCCGGTCGCGCCGGGCGCCGGCGACGACGTCTACCGCTCGCTCGTCGACCACGTGACCGTGCCCCTGGCGCGTCGCTTCGCGCCCCAGCTCGTGCTCATCTCGGCGGGCTTTGACGCCCATTTCGAGGATCCGCTGGCCGACTGCCGGGTCACCGAGGACGGGTTCGCGGCGATGGCTCGCTCGCTGCGGGCGGTGTGCTCCGAGCTCGGTGTGCCCCTCGGCGGCGTGCTCGAAGGTGGCTACGCGCTGGGTGCGCTCGCGCGGTCGGTGGCGGCGACGTTGGCGGTGCTGGGTGGCGGTGACGGCCGCGATGCGTCCGGCGAGGAGGCCGGCGTGCCGGTGTCGGCCGACGCGCGGCGGGCACGGGAGCGGTTGGCCGAGTGGTGGCCGAGCCTATGAGCTGATTTCTCCCACACCCCTGAGGTCTGGATGGGGTGCGGTCGAAAGCCGCCTGATATCGACCGCCAGCGCCCACACCTATGCGAGGACCTTGGGGTGTGGCTGGAAATGACCCTATAGCCCGCCCGGCGCTGGGCTCGCCGCCCGTTCAGGCTTCTTCGGAGCGCGCCAGCAGCTCCCGCCAGGCCGCCAAGACCCGCTCGGCCATGCGGTCGCTCGAGAACGGCTCGGCGTGGGAGCGGCCGTCGATGCGGGGGTCGGGGTCGGCGAGTGCCGGGGCGAGCGCGGCCCGCCATCCGTCGGCGTCAAAGGGCGCACACACAGTCCCCGTCACCCCGGCCAGAGCTTCGGGTGCGATCCCCACCGGCGTGGCGAGCACGGGAACGTCGCAGGCCAGCGCCTCGAGCGCGGCGAGCCCGAATCCCTCGCGCTCGGAGGGAATCAGCACCGCATTGGCGGCGTTGACGTACAGCGGCACCCGAGCGGGCTCGACGTCGCCGAGGGTCAGCAGGCGGACGCCGCCCGCGACCTCGCGGGCGCGGTCAAAGCGTTTCTCGGGTCGCTTCGGGTTGGCGGGAAACAGCAGGCACGGCGCATCGGGGTCGAGCCCGAGCTCGGCCCGCGCCTGGGCGCGATCGATCCGTGCGAAGCGGTGTAGCTCTACGCCGCACGGCAGCACGGCAACCCGGCCGCGCCCCGCCCAGCGCGGGACTTCGCGCGCGAGTGGCTCTGAAACCACGCCCACCAGGTCGGCGAGCCGCAGACCGGCCAGGGTGATCGGTCGCGACCGGGGGTGAGCGAGGTCGGTGCCGTGGAGGGTGACCACGTGAGCGCGGGCGCGAGCCGCGCGCGCCGGCCAGTTGGTGAGCCCGAAGTGGGCATGTACGACGTCGTAGCGATCACGCCGGCAGCGGCGGGCGAGGTCGCGGGCGGCGCGCGCGTATGCGCCCAGACCGCCGGGAGCGAAGGCAAATACGTCGAGCTCCACCTCGCCGGTGCGACGCAGCGCCTGCACCTGATCTGAGACGAAGCTCCCCAGCGCCGGGCGTTCGGGCGTCGGGAACATGTTGGTGACGATCAGCGCGCGCACCGGACGGCGAGACACTAGTTGAGTGGCCCAACCCGGCCGCGCCCGACGCGTGCCGCCGGCTCTGACACCATGAGGCGCATGCCTGCGCTTGCCGAGCTGCCCGTGGGGGTGTTCGACTCCGGCGTCGGCGGTCTCACCGTGCTCCACGAGCTCCTGGTGTCGCTGCCGACCGAGGATTACCTGTACCTGGGCGACACCGCGCGACTGCCCTACGGCAATCGCACGCCCGAGGAGCTGCAGGCGTTCTCGATCGAGATCGCCGATCACCTGCTCGAGCAGGGGGCCAAGCTGCTCGTCGTCGCCTGCAACTCGGCCAGCTCGGCGGCCCTGGACGCGGTCCAGGCACACCTCGACCGCCATGGGCACGACATCGACGTCATCGGCGTGCTGCGCCCCGCCGCCCAGCTTGCGGTCGCCGCCAGTCACACCGGCCGTATCGGGGTCCTGGCCACCCCGGCGACGGTGGCCAGCGGGGCCTACGAGCGCACCGTGCGCGCCGCCGATCCCCACGTCCATCTGGAGAGCGTCGCCTGCCCGGATCTGGCGTCGGTGATCGAGGCCGGATTCCCGTTCGACGAGCACCTGGTCGCGACCGTCCGTGAATACTGTGCTCCCCTGCGCGGCGCCGAGGTCGACACCGTGATCCTCGGCTGCACTCACTTCCCATTGATCGCTCCCATGCTCCAACGCACCCTCGGCCGGGGGGTGACGCTCGTCACCTCGGGTCCGGGCGTGACGCGCAGCGTCGAGCGCGCCCTGGCGGCCCGAGACCTGCTCAACCCGCGCTCCACCGAGGGCAGCTACCGGTTTCAGTGCACCGGCGAAGTGCCGGCGTTCGCGGCCCTCGGGACTCGCTTTCTGCAGATGCCGCTCGGGGAAGTTGCCCACGTCGAACTCGATGCGAGCGTGGCGGCAGCCGGATGACTCACGTGCCCGACATTCAGGCGAGCCCGGACGGCGAGGGGGTGCACGTGAGCGTTCAGGCTTCAGCGCGCAGCTACGGGCGGACCGCCGACGAGCTGCGCCCGGCTTCGATCGAGCCCGGGTTCATGCGCACCGCGACGGGCTCGGCGCTGATCTCGATGGGCGAGACCCGGGTGATCTGCACCGCCTCGGTGCAGGAGAGCATCCCCCGGTGGCTGACCGGCTCGGGTCGGGGTTGGGTGACCGCCGAATACGGGATGCTCCCGGCCTCG
>JBAPXO010000847.1:0-3732 GCA_049284255.1 Solirubrobacteraceae bacterium
GGGATCTTCCCGATCATGCACGTGATCGTCATCCGGGGCGACGTCTACGAGGCCAACCGCTGGGTCGCCGCCAACTTGCTCACCGCCTTCTCGGCCGCCAAGCAGCGAGCGCTGGCCCGCGCGCTCGATAGCAACGCACCGCGCGCTCCCATCCCGTGGGCCAACGCCCACGCTCGGGAGATCACCGAGGTGCTGGGCGGCGATCCGTGGCCATACGGGATCGAGGCCAACCGGACGACGCTGTCGGCCTTTCTCGACATGAGCTTCGAACAGGGGATCTGCTCGCGGCGCCTGCACCCCGATGAGCTGTTCGCTCCTGAGGTCCGGACGGCATTTCGCATCTGACACACCCGAAGATGAGGAGAGGGACATGACATCGCTTGAGTGGCACGGACAGTTGGCGGCGGTCGCGCTTCGCGTCCCCGACGTCGAGCGGTCGGCCTCCTTCTACGAGGACATCATGGGGATGGTCCGGCACACGGACTCCCGCGGTCAGGGGGCGGCCCTCGGATGGGGTCTGGGGGAGCCGGTCCTGGAGCTCAGCCAGGGAACGCCGGGGCTCGAGCACTTCACGCTGGAGATCCCCGACCCCGGCGAGCTCGAAGGCCTCCTCATCCGCCTCCGGGGCCACGGCGTCGACGTCGGCGAGCTCGCCGACGGAGTGCACACCGTCGCCGACCCCGACGAACGCGAGCTGCACCTCCGCGGCCGAGTTGGCCGGTCCGGGGAGCGCACCGCCGACACGGGTCGTCGCCCCATTCGCCTGCAGCACCTCACGCTCGCCACCGACGCCCTCCCCGACGTGCTCGAGTTCTACCGGGAGCCCATGGGAATGCGGGTCTCAGACCGGATGGCCTACGACTTCGCGTGGTTGCGCTGCGGCCGCGAGCACCACACGATCGCCGTGCTGGGCAGCCCCTCGCCGACCCTGATCGATCACTTCTCCTTCGACCTAGCGGGTTGGCCGGACTTTCGCGAGTGGGGTGATCGTCTGGCCGTCGCGGGCGTCGACGTCACGTGGGGACCGGGTCGCCACGGGCCGGGCAACAACCTGTTCATCATGTTCGACGATCCCGACGCCTTCCACGTCGAGCTCTCCGCCGAGATGGAGCTCTTCTACGACGACCGCGTCGAATATAAGACCCGCGTCTGGGAAGCCTCGGCGCGCACCGTGAACCTCTGGGGGCAGGTGCCGCCCTGGCGGGCTGCCCAGCCCGTGGCCTAGTGATCCCAAGCACCGATGCGCCGCCGCGCGACGTCCCGAAAGGACGCCCGGGGCACGTCGTGGTCGTGGGCGCCGGCCCCACCGGACTGATGGCGGCCAACCTGCTGGGGGTCGCCGGAGTGCGGGTCACCGTTCTGGAGCGCCATGACTCGACCAGCGATGAGGCGAAGGCAATCAGCCTCGACGGCGAGTCGATCCGGACCCTCCAGCGGGCCGGTCTGAGCGAAACCCTCACCGACGTCTTCTTACCGGGCACGGGCACGCACTACTACGGGCGCCGCGGTCAGCTGCTGTTCGCCGCCCGGGGTCCGCGTTCCCCGGTGCACGGGCATGCCTTCAAGAACCCGTTCGCGCAGCCAGACCTCGAGCGGAGTCTGCTCCGTGCGCTCGATCGCTTCCCGCACGTGAGCGTGGAGTTCGGCACCGAGGTGGTGGCGGTGCAGCAGTCCGCCGAGGCCACGACGGCAACCCTGCGGACGCCCTGCGGCGCACATGCAGAGCTCGGTGGCGACTTCCTGGTCGGAGCCGACGGGGGCCGCAGCACGGTGCGCAAGGCGCTCGGTATCAGGATGAAGGGCAGATCGTTCACCGAACGCTGGCTGGTCGTTGACACCGTCGCCGACGATCACGACGAGCGCTACGGCCTTCACGTCGGCGACCCGAGCCGTCCCACCGTGATCATCCCCGGCCGCAACGGCCGCTGCCGGTATGAGTTCCTCCTGTCCGAGGAGGAGACGGTGGACCTCTCTCCGAGGTTTGAGCTGGTCGCCGCGCTGCTGCGCGGCCATCGCGCTATCTCGCCCGAGGAGGTCGAGCGGAGCATCGTCTACTCGTTTCACGCGCTCAACGCCGCGCGCTGGGGTGAGGGACGGATCTTCCTGGTGGGCGACGCCGCACACATGATGCCGCCATTCGCCGGACAGGGGTTGAACTCCGGAATACGCGACGTCGCCAACCTTACCTGGAAGCTCTCGGACGTCCTCGACGGCCGCGCCGGGCTTGAGCTCCTGCGTACCTACGAGCCCGAGCGGCGGCCCCACGCCCAGGCGATGATTAATCTGTCGGTCCGGCTGGGAGCGATCGTTATGACTCGAAGCCGGCGCCGGGCCGGCATCCGCGACTATTTGGTGGAGCTCGTGATGCGCCTGCCGACAGGCAGGCGATGGTTGGAGGAGATGCGGTACGCGCCCCGCCCCCGCTACGACCGCGGCGTGGTGGTGGGCGAGCACCCGCTCGTCGGCACGCTCCTGCCGCAGCCGGCGGTCCTCGTGCCCGACGGTCGACGGGTCCGACTCGACGACGTGCTTGGCTCGGGCTATGCGATCCTTGCCGTAGAGTTCGGAGCAACCCCGGCGCCCCCGGCTCCGCTTGACGATCCGCTCTGGCGGCGCCTCGCGCCCGTGTGGCTGCGGGCGCTGCTGGACGAGCGGTTTCCGCGTGCCGAACCGGTGTTCTCGATTGCCGACCTCGAGGGCACGCTGCGGCGCGTCCTGGAGCGATGCGCCGGATGCTATGTCGTGGTGCGCCCGGATCGTTTCGTGGCCGCGGTCTTCGATCCCTCGTGCACGGAATCAACCTCAGCCGCGTTGTCGCGCCGGCTCGGCCTTTGCGGCGGTGATCTGGAATGCTCGCAGCGCGCGCCGCGGCTAGCCGGGGCCCTCGACGCGCATGGCTAAGCGGCCGATCCCGTTGAGGGAGAGCACGATCTCGTCTCCCGCAACGATCTGGCCCACCCCTTCCGGGGTCCCGGTAGCGATCAGATCCCCAGGTTCAAGCGTGATACCCGCCGAGTAGAGCTCGACCAGCCTCGGGATGTCATAGATCAGGTCACGCGTACAGGCACGCTGACGCAGTTCCCCATCGACCGTCAGGTCGAAGGTGATCGCCGAGGGATCGGGGACCTCGTCGGCGGTGACGATGGCGGGGCCGATCGGGGTGAAGGTGTCAAAGCTCTTGCGGTAGGAACGGTCCTCAGACCCGCGCATGGTGATGTCGAGCAACGGCACGTAGCCGAAGACGTGGTCCAGGGCGCGGCTCCGGCCCACCGAAGCCGCCCGTGCCCCGACGACGACGCCGACCTCGGCCTCGTGGTCGAAGCGGCGTTCAGGGAACGGCAACCGGATCGGCTCGTCTGGCCCGATCACCGACGAGGACGCCTTGACGAAGCCGACGTACGTTTCGATCGTCTGAATCTCGGCGCCGGCGTAGACGCCCTCAGCGCCACCCATCTCCTCCTGGTGGCGACGGTAGTTGACCGGCGCCGCGATCACGTTGCGCGGAGCCGGGAGAGGCGCACGGATCGTCACCTCGTCAAGCGGTACCAGGATCCCGTCGGCCGACGCAGCCGCCAGCGGCCCCCGCGCCTGTGGCCATCGAGCGACGAGCGCCGCCATCCGTCCAGGAGGGGGGACGTCGTCGACGAGCGAGGTGACGTCGATCAGGGCGTCGCTGCCGGCGCCCACTCCGATGCGTAGGTCATCGAAGCAGTAGAGCCGCACTACCCCCCC
>JBAPXO010000848.1:0-2644 GCA_049284255.1 Solirubrobacteraceae bacterium
GTGGGCGGGCACCCGCGTGATGTCCTGACCACTGAAGCGGACCTTGCCCGCACTCGCCGGCGTCAGCCCCGAGATCGAGCGCAACGTCGTCGACTTACCGGCCCCGTTGGAGCCGATCAGGGTCACGACCTCGCCGTCCTCGACGGTGAGCGACACGCCCCGCAGAGCCTCGATCGCACCGTAGAAGGTGTGAATGTCGTCGACCTCGAGCAGCGCCATCAGCGCATCCCCTTGAGCCTCGAACTGAACACGTCTGACCGCACCATCAGTCCTGCTTGCCCAGGTAGGCCTCGATCACCCTCGGGTCCTCACGCACATCGCTGGGCGCGCCTTCGGCGATCTTCTCGCCGTGGTCGAGCACCCAGACGCGCTCGGACACCCCCATGACGACCTTCATGTCGTGCTCGATCAGCAGGATCGCGAGCGCCAGGTCGTCGCGTAGCTTGCGCATGAAATCGGTCAGCCGCGCCGACTCCTGAGGGTTCATGCCCGCCGTGGGCTCGTCTAGGAGGAGCAGCGACGGCTCGGAGGCGAGCGCGCGTGCGATCTCGACACGGCGCTGGTCGCCATAGGACAGCTGACTTGAGAGCTGATCGAAGACGGCGGAGCGCAGCCCGACGTAGCCCAGGAGCTCGATGGCCCGCTCACGGGCCTCGCGCTCCTCGCGGCGGATGCCCGGAGGCCGGAAGATCGATCCCACCAGGCCGGCTCGCATCCGGGCGTGGCGGCCGATCATCACGTTCTCAACGGCGCTCATGGCGCCGAAGAGGCGGATGTTCTGAAAGGTCCTGGCAACCCCGAGGCCCGTGATCCGGTCGGGGCGCATGTGGCTGATGTCGCGATCGCCGAGCAGGATCCGACCGGCGCTCGGCTTGTAGAGGCCGGTCAGCATGTTGAAGAGCGTTGTCTTGCCCGCGCCGTTGGGCCCGATCAGCGACACGATCGAGCGCCCGGGCACGATCAGCGAGACGTCGTTGACGGCGACCAGTCCGCCGAACTCCTTGGTCACGCGATCGACGGTCATCGCCGCCGCCGCGCTGGTCTGAGCTGACGGTACCTCGGAGCTGGCAGCGCTCATCCCACCGGCTCCTCGCCCAGCTCGGCATCCTGGGCCGCGATCTCAGCGGTGAGCTCAAGTTTTCGTCGGCGCTCGGGAATCAAGCCCTGCGGGCGCAGCACCATGACGATCACCAGCAGGAATCCGAAGATGCCGTACTCGACCTCGGTCAGCTGGAAGTTGAGCCCGAAATGGCCGGGCAGCCCGTTGAGGACGTCGGGGATCAGGTAATTGTTGATGTAGCCAAGCGCCAGCCCTCCCACCAGAGCTCCCCAAATCGATCCCAGGCCGCCGATGATCACCATCGCGAGCACGAAGATCGAGAAGCCGAACTGGAACTGGCCGGCGTTGACCTCGGTGTAGTAGGTGCCCAGGAAGGCGCCCGCCATGCCGCCGAACATGGCGCCGATGGCATAGGCCGAGAGCTTGGTGCGCACTGATGGGATCCCCATCGAGATCGCTGCCACCTCGTCCTCGCGCAGGGCGACCCAAGCGCGCCCGAGCCGCGAATCGCGCAGGCGGAGGTTGACGAACAGGACCAGCATCAGGATCACGAAAATCAGCCAGTACCAGGGTCTGAGATTGAGCAGGCCGAAGACGCCGACGCCCGGGAAGGACGGCGCGTCGACGGCGCTGATCCCGAGCTGGCCGGCGGTCAGCGTCTGGCCGCCGCCGAGGTGGACGCTCTGGCCGTTGACGGCCACGGTGCCGATGATCTCCCCGAAGGCGAGGGTCACGATCGCGATGTAGTCCCCGCGCAGGCGCAGCGTGGGCAGTCCGATCAGCATCCCGGCGATCGCGCAGATCGCGGCGGCAAGGATCAGGATGAGGATGAAATTGAGGTGGATTCCGATCTCGGTCGCCGCCACCCCGGAGACGCCGAGGTGGATGTGCTCCTTGAAGAAGAAGTCGGATCCGAACCAGCCCAGCGAGTAGGCGCCGAGCGCGTAGAAGGCGACGTACCCAAGGTCGAGCAGGCCGGCGAAGCCGACGACGACGTTGAGTCCGAGCGACATCACCGCGAAGGCCACAGCGATGATCGTCGCGTTCATGAAGCCGCTGTCCTGGGCGAAGCCAAACGGCAGGAGTATTCCGAGCACGATCAGCAGCGCGACGGCGGCGCGCGGCCACCACGGGGGCAGGCGCTGGTCGATCGCCTGGCGCCACTCGCGCAGCTGTGCCTTGAGCTCGCTCATCCCGCCTCGCGCGTTTCCTCTCCGAGCAGGCCGCGGGGACGCAGGACCATGATCAGAATCAGGTAGCCGAACACCACGGCCTCGGTCCACTGGGGTCCCATGCGAGAATCCGACAGCGCCTGGATGATGCCGATGATCAGCCCACCGAGGACGGCCCCGCGGACGTTGCCGATCCCGCCCATGACCGCGGCGGTGAAGGCGATGAGGCCGGCCTCAAAGCCCTGGAAGTACCAGATGTTCGTCTCATACAGGGCGTAGACGAGCCCCGCTGCCCCTGCGAGCATGCCGCCGAGCAGGAAGGTCAGGGAGATCGTCCGGTTGACGTTGATGCCCATGAGGCGAGCGGCCTCGGGGTCCTGAGCGGTGGCGCGCATCGCGCGCCCGGGCCGGG
>JBAPXO010000849.1:0-1711 GCA_049284255.1 Solirubrobacteraceae bacterium
GCCGAGATGGGCGCGAGCCCGCTGCTGCTGGTGCCGCACCTCGACGGCGACGTGCACGACGTCGAAGGGTTGCTACGAGTCCGCCGGTACCTGTTTGCCTCAGACGCCGAGCGCGAGCGCCTGATCGAGGAAGTCGTCGCCTGAGCGCTTAGCCCGCCGGGACCTGGAACCGCAGCGGATCGTCGGCGGCCCCCGACCACGTCGCCCAGCTCAGGACGATCGCCTGCCAGCGCTCCTGGTCTACGGGCTCCCCCTCGGCGGTGATCGTCAACCGCCCCTGGTGGAGCATCTCCCACACCGCCTGCTCGGCGAGCGCGAGCTGCTCGCTGGCGCGCCAGGTCGGATGCCCGGCGGCTGCCAGGACGACGACGTCGTCGCCGCTAAGCGGATTGGTGGCCACCTCCTCGATCGCGCCCTTGAGCGCCTCGACCTCGGGCCGGGCCTCAGCTCCGCGCTCGGCGTCGGCGAGCACGGTCGCGGTCACGTCCTTGGAGCTCTTGACGACGCTGCCCCATCCTCGGCCCAGTCCGATCTCGTCGACCCGGAGCTCGGGTCCCTCGTACACGGTCAGGCGCACCTTGTCGGGTGCCCAACGCCGGTCGTCGTGCTCGATCATCGTGCCGTTGACCCAGGGACGGACGTAGCGCGAGTCAAGCTCCTCTCGACTCAAATTGAAGGCGCGCGCCACGTGAGGAAACTGGCGTAGCTCGAGGTGGTACATGCGCCCTAGTGTCCCGAATCGCGGCACCAGAGTGCGACCGGCGGACCCGCCGGGCCGCTATCCTGGGCCACCCACGAGCGGTGAGGCTCGCTCCACAACCGCGGCAGTCCAAGCCGCCAATGGCCTCTACGTCGATTTTCGGTCTCAGACGCAGAGGTGAATCGTGGTGCCAGGTACGCTCGAAGCCGGTCGCAGGGCCCTCGCCACCAGGCTGGTCGCCCGCCTGCCCGGTGATCCCCGCGCGCTGGCGGCCATCTTCATCGGCGGTGCTCTCGGGGGCGGCCTGCGCACTGGGCTCGAAGCCCTCTCCCCCACTCACACCGGCCAGTGGCCATGGGTGACGTTCGCTGTCAACGTCGTCGGGTGCTTCGCGCTCGGCTACTTCGTTACCCGCCTCCAGGAGCGCCTGCCGGTTACCGACTACCGCAGGCCGTTTCTCGGCACCGGCTTCTGCGGCGGGCTGACCACGTTCTCGACCTTTCAGGTCGAGCTCTTCAAGCTGCTGGACGTCGGGGACGTCGGGCTGGCGGTCGCCTATGGAGCGGCCAGTCTGATCGCCGGCTTTGGCGCCACGATGCTCGGCACCGCGATCGTCCGACGCGCGAGGCTGACCTGGTGATCGCCGTGCTCGTGGTCCTGTGCGGAGGCTTCGGCTCGTGCGCGCGCTTCCTCGTCGACTCGGCCGTGCAGTCACGCTGGCGTTCGGAGTTTCCGCTCGGGACCTTGGTGGTCAACCTCGGGGGATGCTTCGCGCTCGGGCTGCTGGTGGGACTGCATGCGTCAGACCGCGTCACCCTGCTGGTCGGAACGGCGACCCTGGGGTCCTACACGACGTTCTCGACCTGGATGCTCGAGACTCATCGCCCGGCCGAGGATGGCGAGGCGACGCTGGCGTGGCGCAACCTGCTCGGGTCGCTGGCCGCCGGGCTGGCCTTCGCGGCGCTCGGGCACGCCGTTGGCAGGTGGCTGTGAACGGCGCTGCGATCAAGC
>JBAPXO010000850.1:0-10854 GCA_049284255.1 Solirubrobacteraceae bacterium
GGCACGGAGTGTCCTTCGCATATTTACCTCCATGATCGTTGACTCGTCTCGACGGGCCAAGCTCCGAGGTTGGTCAAATTGCTGGCGCTCGGCGTCATTCCGAGCAATTGTCAAACGTGGCGGATGACGTCCAGCACGCACCCAACCGATGGGCCTGGTCTGCGGCGCTACTTGAATGTGATCCTGAGACCGTCGGCCGCGCAACTGCCGAGGTTTTTCGGAACGACCTCGCAGGTGGAGTTGTTTGAGTAGTTCGAGGTCTTGATAACTGCTTCGAACTTGCCCGCCGTCCCCTCGACGTTATACGTCAACTTGGCTGCGTAATTGGTTGAAGCACCGAAGACATCGCCGACCCAATAGAAGTACTTGAGTTCCCACCTCTGGTCGCCGCCCTTCTTGATGACGCTTCCGTCTGCCGGCCGCCCTTCAAATTCCATGTCGTAATAGGCAGGAATACAGGTGAGATTGAGACAGACCAGCCGGGGGATCGCGCTGACGCTCGCCACTCGGAGTGCGTGTGTGCTGTCGTTCTTGACCGTGAAGCCACGGCTGGCGGCACTCGCTATCCCTGTCTGGACCAGCAGCGTTCCCGCTACGGCGCACGCCAGCAGCAGGCCTGAGTACGCCCCGACGTGTGTCCTTGCGCGGCTCGTCCGTCCGCCCTTGGTTGACTCGTTCCGCCCCATGTCCTCCCTTTCGTTAATTGTGCGTTGACCCCAGTTGGTGCGGCCTTTGCGCCTTTGGCTCGCCACGTGTCATTGAGCAAGCGCTGGTGGCGTCCCGCTGGGTCCCGCAGAGGGCGAATACCCCTTTTTCCGGAAGAAGCGGCGAACGGGTCTCGAACCCGCGACCTTCGGCTTGGGAAGCCGACGCTCTACCAACTGAGCTACCGCCGCGCTGCCGGCGATTCTAATCAGCTGTGTGAGGTCCGGGACACGACGCCGCGGGCGCCGTCACTTGCACTTCGACGAGGTGGCGTTCGTGAAGTTCTTGACCGCGACGGTGACTGCGGAGACCTGGGTCGCGAGCTGACCGACGCTCGAGGCGCTGGGCGAGCTGCTCAGCTGACTGACCGCTGACGAGAGGCCGTTGACGGAGCTCGTGAGAGCGCTGGTTTCGTTGGGGAAGTCGCTCTTGGCGTCGCTGACGACCTTCTTGGTGTTGTCCTGAATCTGGGTGACGGCGGACTTCAGGCCGCTGGTGCCGTTCTTGATCAGATCGGTGCTTGGCAGGTCCTTGATCGAGCTCTCGAGCTTGGTGACCGAGGAGCAGTAGGAAGGCTTGCTGCTGCCACAGCCCGCGAGCACGAGCGCGCCGATCGACAGCACGACGATGCACAGCGCAAACCAGCCGGGCGTACGCCGCCCGACCGACCGCGCGTGGCCCAGACCCTCCGATGATGCCCTTCCCCGGTGCGGCATGAAGTGTCCAGCATACGCCGATCACTCGCCCGGTCAAAGCCGCGCGGCGTCCGGCCCGGCGAGCGAAACGCCGGCGGCCATTACCATCGAGAGCCATGCGCCGGTTCGTATTACCCGGGCTGATCGCCGCCGCTGCGATCGCCCTGCTCGCCCTGTTGACGTTCGGCATCTCGCATCAGAGCGACACCTCGTCGATCGACGCTCAGGTCGCCAAGGGCCATTACCCCATGGCGCCCGACGCCACGCGTACGCTTCCCCTCCTCGGGTCGTCGGTGACCAAAAGCCTCGCTGACTTCCGCGGCAAGGTCGTGGTCCTCAACGTATACGCGTCCTGGTGTGACCCTTGCGCCGCCGAGGCGCCCATCCTGGCCCGAGAGCAGAAGACGCTGGCCAAGAGCGGCGCCACGATGGTGGGTGTGACCTACCTGGACAACTCGAGCGCGTCCGAGCAATTCAACCGGCGCTACGGCATCAATTACCCGGTCCTGCGCGACGTCAGCGGCAGCTTCGTGCGCTCCTTCGGCACCACCGGTGTGCCGGAGACGTTCGTCATCAACCGGCAGGGGCGGATCCAGGCGCTCCAGCGGTTCCCGGTCAGCCAGAGTTGGCTGACGCGCACCCTGACCCCGATCCTCGCCGAGCGGTCATGAGCCGGCTGCGCACCCGGGCCGCCATCCTGCTGGTGCTCGCCGTCGGCCTGCCCGGGCTCGCCACCCCCGTGGCGGCCGCGGCCGTCAAGCCCCGCGCCTCGATCACCCAGATCTACAACGACGTCATGTGTGTCGCTTGCCATGAGTCCCTGGCCGTGGCCCAGTCGCCTGAGGCCTACTCCGAGCGCCAGTACATCCGCACGCTCGTCGCCCAGGGCGAGACCAGGCAGCAGATCGAACACAACCTGGTCGAGCAGTACGGACCCTCGGTCCTCGCCCTCCCCCCCGCCCACGGCTTCAACGTGCTCGTCTACGTCATCCCGCCGCTGGTGGTCCTCCTCGGCTTGGGAACGCTCGCCTACACGCTGCCGCGGTGGCGGCGACGTACCCGGGCGAACCCCGCCCAGCCTCTCCCCTCCGCGCCGCCACTCGATCAGGCGGAGTCAGACCGCCTCAACGAGGACCTCGCCCGGCACGTCTAGAGCGCGGCCGGCTACATCGAGTCGGGCGCGCCGACCCCCAGCAGGCCCAGGGCGAGCTTGATCGTCTGCCGGGCCGCCTGGGAGAGGGCGACCCGCCGCGATTCGACGCTCTCAGGCTCCGCCCCGATCACCTTGCAATCACGGTAGAAGGCGGTGAACTCCTGGGCCAGCGCCAGGGCGTAGGCGGCGATCCGGTGCGGCCCCAAACGCTCGGCCGCCTCGGCCACCTCATCGGGGAAGTCGGCCAGCGCCTTGATCAGCGTTCGCTCGGCGTCCTCGAGCTCGGCCGTGCCCCAGGATCCGTCGTCGGTGACCGCGGCGGTGACCCGAGCGGCGTCCAGCCGCCCGACCATCGACACGATCCGGGCGTGCGCGTACTGGACGTAGTAGACGGGGTTCTCCGCCGACTCGCGGCGCGCCAGGTCCAGATCCAGGTCGACCGTCCGGTCGTGTGAGCGCTGGAGCATGAAGAAGCGCGTGGCATCGACGCCGATCTCGTCGATCAATTCGTCGAGGGTGATGAACTCGCCGCGTCGCTTGGACATGGCGGCCCGGCCGCCCGCCTCGACCAAATGCACGAACTGGAGGATCGGCATGTCGACCTCGTCGGGATCGCCGCCCAGAGCGGCGTACGCCGCCTTGATCCGAGCCACGTAACCGTGATGGTCGGCGCCGACGGGAAGCAGCTGGAGATCAAAGCCACGCTCGCGCTTCTCCAACAGATAGGCCAGATCCGCGGCGAAATAGGTGGGCAGGCCGTCCGAGCGGCGCAGCACGCGGTCCTTGTCGTCGCCGAAGGTCGTCGTCCGCAGCCACAGTGCTCCTTCGGACTGGTAACTGTGGCCACCCCGATCGACGATCTCCAGCGCCCGGTCCAGGTAGCTGGGTGAGCCCTCGTGGAGGGTGCGCTCGCTGAAGAACTGGTCGTAGTGAACTCCGTAGCGCTCCAGCGTGGCCTTGACCTGCCCGAGCACGAGCTCCACGGCTCTGGCCGACACCTCCTCGGTGGGCAGCGACTCGACGCCGGGGATCGCCCCGGCGAGCTCGAGCACGTAGTCGCCCTGGTAGCCGCCCGCAGGCACGGCTTCACCGCGGGCGCGGGCCTGAACGGACTCCCCGAGCAGGCGGATCTGCGTTCCCGCGTCATTGAAGTAGTACTCGCGCCAGACGGCGTTGCCGTGGTGGGCGAGGATCCGAGACAGCGCGTCCCCGTAGGCGGCGGCCTGGCCGTTGGCGGCGACGAGCGGACCTGTCGGGTTGGCCGAGACGAACTCGACGAGGATCCGCTGGCCGGGGCCCGCTCCTCCGCCGCCGAACGCCGCCCCGGCGCTCAGTATCGTGCCGAGTGCCCGCCGGTGCCAGGCGTCTGACAGGACGAGGTTCAGAAAGCCCGGACCGGCGACCTCATACCGGGTGAGCTCGTCGCCGAGCGTCTCGGCCAGCGCGGCTCCGACGCGCTCGGCGATCTCCCGTGGGGGCGCGCCCATCGCCGGCGCGAGCAGCATCGCCACGTTGGTCGAGTAGTCCCCTTGACCGGCGCGCTTGGGACGCTCGACCCGAGTGTTCGCGGGGGCCTCGCCGGCACCGGCGCGAACGCGCGCCGCCGCGGCCTGCACCGCGGCGCGAAGCTCGGCCAGCGGCGAGCTCACGAGCTCGACACCGTGACCGGCTGAAAGACGCTCTCCAGGCGCTCTAGCGACTTGGGGGGGCCGATCGCGACCAGCAGGTCGCCGGCTTCGATCACCGACTGCGGCTGAGGTTGGGCCTCCAGCTCACCATCGGAACGGTGGATGGCGACGATCACCGATTCCCCGCGCACGTCCTCGATCCGCTTTCCGACTCCCTCACATGCAGCTGGCACCTCGATCTCCTCGAGGCGATACTCGGCCATCTGCACGGCCCCCGCGACCTGAGGGTGCTGCGCGACTCTCGCCATCTCCGAGCCCGAGGTCTTGTAGGGCGAAATCACACGGTCGGCGCCCGCCCGCAGCAGCTTCTTCTCGGAGTCATCGGCCGAAGCTCGCGCCACGATGAGGATGTCGGGTCGGAGCTCGCGCGCCGTGAGCACGATGAAGATGTTGTCGGCGTCGGAGTCGACGCAGGCGATGATCGCCCGCGCGCGCTGGATCCCAGCTCCCAGCAGCACCTCGTCGTCGGCAGCGTAGCTCTCGATGTAGGGCACGCCGAGGGTGGCCGCCTCCTCTCGGTGGGAGGGGTCGCTGTCGACGGCCACATGCTGGACTTCGGCTCGACGCAGGTCGCGGACGACCTGCCGCCCCACCCGGCCGAAGCCGCAGACGATGTAGTGATCTGAGTAGGAATCGATCATGCGCTGCGTCCGGCGCTCATCGAGCAGCCCGCTGAGCTGGCCGGAAACGAAGAACTCGGCGACCGTCGCCAAGCCGTAGAAGAGCGTACCTATGCCAAACAGCTCGAGCAGGACGACGACCACCCGTCCGGCGACGTCGTGGGGGTCCTGGATCGAACCCAGCGTGGTGACGGTGTCAAGCGTCCAAGCGAACGAATACGGGACCGACGATCCCTCTGAGATCGTGAAGGCCACCGTGCCGACGACGATCATCACCAGCAGCGCGATGAGCAGGGTCGCCAGACGGCGAGCGAATTGGCGCAGCTCGCGGCGAGCGCGGATGCGATCGAGCATCCGGACTCGGTGCAGATCGGTGTGAGGATCAGGCGTCGGGGCCATGGTCAGTAGTGGTAGGGCTCGCGGGCGAGGATCTTGTGGCCGCGGTAGAGCTGCTCGAGAAGCACGACGCGCGCGAGCTGGTGGGGCAGCGTGATCTGACCAAGCGATAGCCGGTGATCGACATGGTCCAGGTCGAGCCCAAACGGCCCCCCGATCACGAAGCAGAGGTCCCGGCCACTCTGCCGCCGATCCTCGAGAAAGCGCGAGAACCCCACCGAGTCCGGTTGCTGACCCTCGCGATCCAGGAGCGAGACGAAGGCCCGTTGGGGCAGCCGGCGGGCGACCTGCTCGTCCTCGCGCACCTCGATGATCTCCAGTCGCGTGTGCCCGGCCAGGAGCTTCTGGTAGTGCTGGACGTCATCGGCGAACGGGGGGCGCAGCTTGCCCACGGCGACGACGACGATCCGCACGATGAGATACTACGAACATATGGACGATCCCAACACGCCCGAGCGCCACATCAACATCCACTTCTCGCCGGAGATCATGGCCGGCGTCTACTCCAACTTCGCCAACGTCAGTCACTCCGACTATGAGTTCACGATCACGTTCGCGCGCGTCGATCACGAGGTTGAGGACGAGGAGATTCCCGGCGTGGTTGTGTCCCGAGTCAACCTGTCGCCGAAGTTCATGCGGGAGCTGATCGACGCCATGCAGGACAACTACTCCAAGTGGCAGACCCGGGAGGGGATCAAGAACCTTCCCGAGTACGGCGGCGGCGGCACCAGCGGGACCGGCGGTGCGACTGGCGAATACGGCGGAGCCGACGACGAAAGCTAAGCCGCGGCGTTCCCGCGCGGGAACGATCCTGGTCTGAGTGATCATGCGCTGCGGGATCCTGCTGCCCAATTTCGATCCGCTGCGCACCGGCGAGGCGCCCCAGGTGCTGACCGCGGCGACACTGGCCGAGGAGTTGGGCTTCGACGCCGCCTGGGTGGGCGACCACCTGGCCTGTCCGGCCCCTGGTCTCGATGCCCCGACCTGCCTCGCAGCCGCGGCGGCGGTTACCGAGCGCATCGGTCTGGGCTTCAGCGTGCTGCTGCTGGGCCTGCGCCAGCCCGCGTGGGCGGCCAAGCAGCTGGCGAGCATTGACATCATCTCTGGCGGTCGGCTGCGCCTCGGCGTCGGGGTGGGCGGAGAATTTCCCGAGGAGTTCGAGGCCGCAGGCATTCCCGTCAAACAGCGCGGAGCGCGGCTCAACGAGTCGCTTGACGTCATCGGCGACCTGCTCACCGGCCGCCCGGTGGATCACGACGGCGCCACCCTGAAGTTCAAGTCCCCGGGGCTTGCACCCGCGATGGCCGCCCCCCCGCCCATCTACGTCGGAGGCCGCGGCGATCCGGCGCTGGTGCGGGCCGCCAGATTTGCCGATGTTTGGCTGCCAATGTGGCTGACGCCGGAGAAGATCACCGAGCGCTCGAGCCGCCTCGCCGAGCTCGCCGCCGAGCACGGACGCCCGACGCCGACGACCGCGCTGCTGGCTGGGGTCCGCATCGAGGATGACCTGGCCCAGGCCCGGGGCGAGGCCGAGGCCCACATGCGCGGTCAGTACGGGATGGGGCTCGACGCGGTCGAGCGCTGGACGCTGCTGGGTAGCATCGACACCGTCGTGGACAGGCTGGAGTCCTATCGTCGCGCCGGGGTGCAGGAAGTGCTCCTGATGACGCTCGGGTCTGATCCGTTGATCCAGTACGAGCGCCTGGCCGAGGTCCGGTCACGAATGGCCGCCGCCGAGGCTTCCCTGTGACCGGGCTCACCTCGTACCGCTACGACTCCTCAGCGTTCCGCGCCGTCTTCGAGCAGCGCTTCGGCTACCTGGCGGGCGTCCAGCGCAACAGCCACCGGTTCGCCCGGCGCGCGGCGCTTCACGACACGACCACCGGCCGGCGCTGGACCTACGCCGAGCTGTGGTCAGACACCGCCCGCCTCGCCGCGGGCCTGGCCGAGGCGGGCGTGCGGGCCGGCGACGCCGTCGTCTTCTCGCTCTTCAACTGCGGAGAATTCGTGCTCCTGTGGCTCGCCGCACAGCGTCTGGGCGCGATCGCAGCCCCGATCAACTTCCGTTTGTCGGCCGGCGAGATCGCCCACGTACTCGACGACAGCCGGCCCAGCGCCTTCGTCTACGACGAGGCGTTACTGCGCACCGCGGGCGACGCGCTCGCCATGGCCGAGCACCAGCCGCGGCTGCTCGCCGCCGTGGGCGAGGCCACCGAGCCCGCGATCCCGTTCTCACAGCTGCTGAGCTCCGGCGATCCGGACTCGATCGCAGAGCTCCCTCCCGAGGCCACGGTCTACGACGAGACCACGCGCCTTTACACCTCGGGAACGACGGGAATGCCCAAGGGGGTGTCGCTCAACTCCCTCGTCGACGTCCTCTCTGCCCACGACGTGATCATGCACTTCCCGCTCACGCCCGAGGACCGGACGATGAATATGACCCCCTGGTTTCACCGGGGCGGGCTGTACTCGGGCGGGCCCAATCCCGTCCTCTACGTCGGCGCCGAGGCGGTGGCACTGCGCCAATTCGATCCCGCCGTCGTGCTCGATCGCGTTCAGGAGCTCGGGCTCACGTTTCTGATCGGCGCTCCCACCAACCTCGCCTTGCTGACCGCCGAACAGAGCGTCCGGCCCCGGGACCTGAGCAGCCTGCGCGGGATCGTGACCATGGGAGCCCCGCTGGATCGCGAGGCCTGCCTGCGTTACCAGGAGATGCTCACCGCCCGCATCTTCAACGGCTACGGGACGACCGAGGCGTTCTGGAACACCTTCCTTCGCCCATCTGATCTGCCTGAGCACGCCGGCTCGGCCGGACGCGCATGCACCGACGACGACGTCGCCGTGGTGCGCATCTACGAGGACCGCCAGGCCGACCCCGACGATCACGTGGCCAAGGACGGAACCGAGATCGGCGAGGTCGTGGTCCGCTCGGTCAAGTCGGGGTACGCCTACGTCAACCAGCCGGAGGAGGAAGCGACGCGCTTTCGCGACGGCTGGCTTTACATCGGCGACCTCGCCACGTGGGACGCCGACGAGTACGTGACGATCGTCGGGCGCAAGGACGACATGATCATCTCCGGTGGCGAGAACGTCCATCCCACGCAGGTGGAGGCGGTGCTGGCCGAGCATCCGGGCGTCAACGACGCGGCGGTGGTCGGAGTGCCCGACGAACGCTGGGGCGAGCTCGTCGTCGCCTACGTCGTCACCACCGATCCCGGGCTCGACGCCGCCGCCCTGGACGCTCACGCTCGGGCTCACCCGATGCTCGCCGACTACAAACGCCCTCGCGCCTACTGTTTCGTGACCGAGCTACCGATGACCGCGACCGGCAAGAAGGTCCATTACCAGGTGCGCGACCAAGCGGTCCGTGACGCCGCCGACGGCCGGCTCCGGCGTCCGTGAGCAACTCCGAACGCCGCGACGACCCGGTGGTCACCGGGATCGGCGCCATCACGCCGCTTGCCAACAGCGCGCCCGGGACCTGGAAGGGCCTGCTCGAGGGCCGCTCGGGGATCGCGACGATCGAGCAGTTCGACGCCTCCGGGCTTCCGGTGCGCATCGCCGGCGAGGTCAAGGGCTTCGATCCTGAGGCGCTGCTCGGCGCCAAACGGGCGCGGCGCTCCGCGCGCTTCAGCCAGCTGGCGATCGCAGCCGCGCGCGAGGCCGTAACCGATGCCGGACTCGATACCGCCGATGCCCCGGACCGCATCGGCGTGGTGATCAACAACGCGTGCGCGGGCACGCCGGAGACCGAGCGCAACATCCGGGCGCTGGTGCAGCGTGGCCCCCGGGACGTCACCCCGTACTACGTGCCCTCCACGATCCTGAACATGGCCGCCTGCGAGGTGTCGATCGACCTCGGCGTCCACGGGCCGGTCAACGCCAGCGCCCTGGCCTGTGCCAGCGGGACCGCCGCGCTGCTCGAGGCCCGGCGCCTCATCTTCTCCGGGGAAGCGGAGGTGGTGATCGCCGGCGGCACCGACGCCGCCATCAACGAGGCGATGTTCGCCGGACTGTCGCTGATGGGCCCGCTGTCTGAGGGAAACGACGCACCCTCTGAGGCCAGCCGCCCCTTCGACGCCGACCGCGACGGCTTCGTGTTCGGCGAGGGGGCGGTCGTCATGGTCGTCGAGTCCGCGCAGCACGCCCGGGGGCGCGGGGCCACGGCGTACGGCACGGTCGCCGGTGGTGCGCTGACCTCGGACGCTTTTCACATGAGCGCGCCCGAACCCACCGGCGTCTATGCCGCCCGGGCGATTGAGCTCGCCCTGCGCAGCGCCGCGGTCGATCCCTCAGAGCTCGACTACATCTGCGCCCACGGTACGGCCACGCGAGCCAATGATGCCGCCGAGACGCGGGCGATCCGAATTGCCCTCGGCGATGATGCCGACGGAGTGCCGGCCAGCTCCCCCAAGTCGATGGTCGGCCATCTGATCGGCGCCGCCGGGGCGCTTTCGACGATGTGCTGCCTCCTGGCGATCCGCGACGGCATGCTCCCGCCGACCACCAACCTCCGCACGCCCGACCCCGAGTGCGACCTCGACTACGTGCCCCTGGAGGCCCGCACGGCAGATGTCAGGACCGCGGCCGCCAACGCGTTCGGGTTCGGGGGCCAGAACTGCGTCGTCGTGGTCCGCGCGCCCACGGACGATTAGCCGATTAGGGCTCTTGCACCGGGGCGGGCGTGCCCGCCGGCGGCGCCGCGGCGCTCTGCTCGAACGCCACCGCCGCCCCGATCCGCTCCGCGGTCGGCGGATGCGTCGCCAGCAGGCGCGAGATCAGGCGCGGGGGGTCGAGATCGGCCAGGTTCTGCACGGCGATCGCCCGTTCGAAGGAGATGAAGGCCTCGGGCGCGCGGGCGAGCTCGAGCGAGAACTGATCGGCGCGGCGCTCGATTGCCCGTGACATCCGGTTGCCGATCATCCCGATGGGCGCGCTGACCAGCGCCGAGGCCAGCGCCAGCGCGGGCAGCGCCCCCGGGCCATCTCGCTGCTCTGACAGCTCCCAGCTGCTCCGCTGGATGGCCAGCACGGCGGCGGGCGCCACGAGGGCGGCGTAGCCGAGCATCCGGGGCACATCACGGTGGGCGACGTGGCCGAGCTCGTGTGCGACGACCAGCCTGACCTCGTCACGGCTGTAGCGGTCGAGCATCGTGTCATAGAGGACGACGCGCTTGGTCGGGCCCAGGCCGCTGACGTACGCGTTGGCCGCCGTCGTGCGACGGCTGGCATCGATCGAGTAGACCTCGCCGACGTTGACCCCGGCGGCCTCGGCCAGGGCGAGCACGTCCGAACGGGTCTCGCCCTCGGGCAGCGGTTCGAAATCGTTGAAGATCGGCTCGAGCACGACAGGGGCAAGCGCGGCCAATAGCGCTCCCACCCCGACTGAGCCAACGGACGCAGGAGCCCACCAGGACCGCGGGTAACGCCGCATCGCGGCGACGATCGCGGCTCCGGCCGCGGCCGTGAACACGGTCTGAATCGCGGCCGCCTTGACCAGGTCGGCCGCCCACCCGCCCCAGGGCTGGGTGTCCAAGCCCGCCGTCATGGCGCGGCGGCGCGAGATCGCGCGCAGGGGCAGGGCCGGCACCGAGAGCC